>DATMXC010000039.1:0-3227 GCA_035561915.1 Gammaproteobacteria bacterium | reverse complement strand
AATGCCGGCCTGATCGTGAATGGGTTTCAGCGCCACCAGCATTTGAATGGTCGAACAGTTCGGATTGGCGATAATACCGCGTTTTTTGTACTGGGCGATCGCGTGCGGATTCACCTCCGGCACCACCAGCGGGATGTCATCGTCATAACGGAACTGCGAGGTGTTATCAATCACGATGCAACCTGCCGCCGCGGCCTTGGGCGCATAGATGGCCGACACCTCGGCGCCCGCCGAAAACAGCCCGATCTGCACCTTGGAAAAATCAAAACCGGCGAGGTCTTCAATCCTGTGATGCTTACCCTTAAATTCGACCGTGCTGCCCGCCGATCGGCTGCTCGCGAGCAGATAAAGATTGCGCACCGGAAAGTTGCGCTCTTCCAGTATTTCAATCATGGTCTCGCCCACCGCGCCGGTGGCGCCGACTACGGCGACATCAAATAACTTGCTCATATTCTGCTATCCCGATCCTGAAAAATAAAATTTAATGCAGGGCGGCAATCACCGCATCGCCCATTTCTCTTGTGCCCACCTTGCGCATGCCGTCGGTGTAGATATCGGCGGTGCGGTAGCCTTGGTCCAGTACGCGGCTTACTGCCTGTCCCACGCGCGCGGCCAATTCGGCCTGGTGCAAAGTGTAACGCAGCATCATCGCCACCGACAGTAGCGTGGCGAGGGGGTTGGCGATATTTTTACCCGCAATGTCCGGCGCCGAACCGTGTATCGGTTCGTACATGCCCTTGCCGTTGGCGTCGAGCGAGGCCGAGGGCAGCATGCCGATAGAGCCGGTGAGCATGGAGGCCTCGTCGGAAAGAATATCGCCAAACATATTGCCCGTTACCATCACATCGAACTGCTTGGGCGCGCGCACCAGTTGCATGGCGGCGTTATCCACGTACATGTGGGTAAGCGTAACGTCGGGATAACTCTTGCCGAGGCGCGTCATCACCTCACGCCACAGTTCGGTGCACTCCAGCACGTTGGCTTTATCCACCGAGCAGAGTTTCTTGTTGCGTTTCTGCGCGATGCCGAAGGCGACATGCCCAATGCGCTCGATCTCAGCTTCGCTATAGACCATGGTATTGAAGCCTTCGCGCTCGCCATTTACCAGGGTACGCACGCCGCGCGGCTGGCCGAAGTATATGTCGCCGGTCAATTCGCGCACAATCATGATGTCGAGCCCGGAAACCACTTCGGGCTTGAGTGTGGAGGCGGAGGCGAGCTGCGGGTAGAGTATGGCCGGGCGCAGGTTGGCGAACAGGTTTAACTCCTTGCGCAAACCGAGCAAGCCCTTTTCCGGGCGCACGGCAATGTCGAGCGCCTCCCACTTCGGCCCACCGACCGCGCCGAGCAGCACCGCGTCGGCCTGTTTGGCCAGCGCAAGCGTTTTCTCCGGCAGTGGCTTACCGGTCGCGTCTACCGCCGCACCGCCGACCAACGCCTGCTCCATCTCGATGTTGAGGCCGAAGTCACGGCGCAGGCATTCCAAAAGTTTCACTGCCTCGGCGACGATCTCCACGCCTATCCCATCGCCGGGCAAAACTGCGATTTTTTTTGTCATAATATATTTAGCTAAACAACCAAGGCGCTTCTTGTCGCTGCCGGGCCTCGTAGCGCTTGATGTCATCCGTGTGTTGCAGGGTAAGGCCGATATCGTCCAGACCGTTTAACAGGCAATGTTTGCGAAAGGCGTCCACTTCAAACGGCAGGGTTTCGCCTTTAGGCGTAGTGATTTGCTGTGCGGCCAAATCAACAGTGAGCGCATAGCCCGGCGTGGCCTCCACTTCCTTAAATAAGCGATCCACGATCTTGCCGTCGAGCACGATAGGCAACAGGCCGTTCTTGAAGCAGTTGTTGTAAAAAATATCGGCGAAGCTAGGCGCTATCAGCGCGCGAAAGCCGTAGTCTTCCAGCGCCCACGGTGCGTGCTCGCGTGACGAGCCGCAGCCGAAATTATCGCGCGCGAGCAGAACCCGTGCGCCCTTATAGCGCGGCTGGTTGAGCACGAAATCGGGATTGAGCGGACGTCCGCTGTTGTCCCGGCCCGGTTCACCGTGATCGAGGTAACGCCACTCGTCAAACAGGTTCGGTCCGAACCCCGTGCGCTTGATGGATTTCAGGAACTGCTTTGGAATGATGGCGTCGGTGTCCACATTGGCGCGATCCAGCGGCGCTACCAATCCAGTTAATTTCTCAAATTTTTGCATAATTAGGTATAACTAGCCCTTCGATACGCTTCGCTACTCAGGGCGAACGGACTTTAGCACCGTTCGTGGTGAGTAGCTCGCGTAGTGTATTGCATCGTTCCGTTCGTGGTGAGTAGCTCGCGCAGCGAGCGTATCGAACCATGAACGGCTGCCACCCTCAAGACCCTGATACACTGTCTTTAGCTTTTGAGAAATCTTTTTTCGCCGCCCTGGCAACGGCCTGCCAATCACCGCGCATCATCGCCTCCTTCTTCTTCCGGCTCCAGCCTTTGATTTGCATTTCGGCAGTCAGCGCCTCCGCGCGGCTGATGAACTCTTGTGACCACAGGAGCTTAACTGGGCGACGAGTCAGGGTGTAACTATCATAAGCGCCTTGAGAATGTTCGCCAATGCGCTTTTCGAGATTATCGGTGTGCCCCGTGTAATAGGAGCCATCGGAACAGCCTAGTATATAAACCCAGAAAGCCACTAATTCAAACTTCTGACATCCACAAAATGCCCAGCAATCGCTGCCGCGGCGGCCATGGCGGGACTAACTAAGTGCGTACGCCCGCCCTGACCCTGGCGGCCTTCAAAATTGCGGTTCGAGGTCGAGGCGCAACGCTCGCCCGGCTCCAGCCGATCCGCATTCATGGCGAGACACATCGAGCAACCTGGCGCGCGCCATTCAAAACCAGCGGCGACAAAAATTTTGTCCAGCCCTTCCTGTTCCGCTTGCAGTTTTACCAGGCCGGAGCCGGGGACCACCATGGCGAGCTTGATGGTCTTCGCCACTTTCTTACCGCGCACCACGGCGGCCGCCGCTCGCAAGTCTTCAATGCGTGCGTTGGTGCAGGAGCCAATGAAGATTTTGTCGAGCGCGATATCGGTGATGGCCGTGCCGGGTTTCAATCCCATATATGTCAGCGCGCGCTCCATGCCGCCGCGTTTTACCGTGTCGTTTTCCTGTGCCGGATCGGGCACGCGGCCGTCTATGGTCGTCACCATCTCCGGCGAGGTGCCCCAGGTGACTTGCGGTTTGAT
>DATMXC010000038.1:0-4700 GCA_035561915.1 Gammaproteobacteria bacterium | reverse complement strand
CGTGGAGGCCATAACCGGCGGCAAGCTTACGGGCCAACTTCGCCCGCGTTTTGAATGGGTGGATCAAGAAGGCAAGCCGGAGCAGGCCAACGCCTTCACCCTGCGCACGCAGCTTGGTTACGCCACCGGTGAATTCCGTGGTTTCAGCGCCTTTCTACAATTCGAGGATGTCCATAACATCGGCGGCAATCAATACAATAACACCATCAACGGTTTGACTCGATTCCCCGTGGTGGCCGACCCGGAAAGCACCGAGGTCAATCAGGCCTACTTGAGTTACAAAGGCCAGCCCGACACTCTGTTGTCCGATACCGTGTTCAAATACGGCCGGCAGATCATCAATCTCGACAATCAGCGCTTCATCGGCGATGTAGGCTGGCGGCAAAACACGCAGACCTTCGACGCCCTTGCCATTACTTCGGCCTTGACCAATAATCTCAATCTATTTTTTTCACACGTAAGCAACGTCAACCGCGTCTTCGGCGAAAAGCATCCCACCTTAAGCGACATTGATCTCAAGGGTGAGCTGTTGAACGTCGCCTACCGCGGCATCCAGTACGGAACGCTTGTAGGCTATGCCTATCTGCTCGACTATGAACCAGGTCAGCCTATTCCGCCCTCCGCCTCGAACAAGACACTGGGCGTTCGATTCGATGGGTGGTATCAACAAGAAGGCGGCGTCAAATATTTCTATACCGCCGAATATGCCGACCAGAGCGATTATCAGGACGGTGCGAGCACAGTGAACGGCGATTACAAAAACCTGATTCTGGGTCTCGAAATCCAGGGCTTCCAGGCAAAGCTCAACTACGAAGTATTGAGCGGCGACGGCGTCTACGGATTCGCTACACCGCTCGCCACGCTGCACGCCTTCAACGGCTGGGCCGATCAATTTCTCACCACGCCCAAAGACGGTTTGCGGGATGTCTTTGTCACCGTGTCCAAGAGCTGGGCTGGAATCAACTGGTTTTTACGTTATGACAGCTTCTCCTCCGACCACGACGGTTACGATTATGGCAGCGAATGGGATTTTTCCGCTGCAAAGAAACTCAATAAAAATCTCACTGTTTTGGTTAAATACGCCGCCTACAGTGGCGATGCCAACACCATCAATTTGACGCGCAATCCTGTCCTGTCCCAGGATCTCGATAAATTTTGGCTGCAGGCCGACTTTCAATTCTAGGCTCATCGCTCACCCGACCGTACCCATGAATTACCTCAATGTTATCGAGAGGCATAACGAATATCGCGCCGGGATCCAGGAGTTGGTCGGCTCGATACTGACCGGGATCGCCGAATCCAGTCTGTTGGACAACCCTCCCGCGCAACGCGGCGCCATGCAGTCGCTCGCGGAAAATTACCGCTTCGTTGATCTACTCTACACCCTGGATGCACGAGGGCTACAGACGAGCGATAATATCGCCAACCCATATTGGCAAACGGCGCCGGGCGAAGGTGAGGGAAAGGATCGCAGCCAGCGTCCCTACTTCAGGCTGGCTCGCGAATCCGATCAGGCCATTGTCACCGATCCCTATTTGTCGAGTGCCAGCAGAACGCTGTGCATCACGGCGGCCACAAAACTCTACGATACGCAAGGTCAGGTCAGAGGCTACATCCTGCTCGACGTAGATCTGGTGCGTATCATTGCATTTTTAATGGGCGACAACTCGCGTCGCTATTTTCAGCCGCTGTTCAAATTCACCTATGTCTTGATTGTGGTGGGATTGTTCAGCGTAGTCGCCGTGCTGCTTTATTCCGCCTTTACCGATATCGCCACCTTGCTGAACGTCGAGCACTCGCTGCAGGAGCTGCAATTAAAACCCTTCGGGGTCATCATCTTCATGACCCTGGCGCTGGCGATTTTCGATCTGGGCAAGACCATCCTGGAGGAAGAGGTGTTAATGCAAAAAGACATATTGCGCCACAGTTCCACACGCCGCACTATCACGCGCTTCATCGCGGCGATTTTGATTGCAGTTTCTATCGAGGCTCTTATGCTTATGTTCAAGGGCGCATTAGGCGATGGCGGCGAAACGCCAAAGGGCGTATGGATGATGCTCGCCGCGGTAGGCTTGCTGGTAGGTTTGGGGATATATGTCTATCTCGGCGCACGCGCCGAGGCGATTTTGCTGGGATTGCGCAAGTAGCCTAAACCTTCCCATGACCCGGTACAGAGGGTTTGCCGTATACTATACGGCATGCTCAGTGCCTCTGAATTTTTAGGACTCGGTGGTCCGTTTGTGCAACACGTTTCGGGTTTTGCGCCTCGCCTCCAGCAGCAGGAAATGGCGGAGGCGGTGGCAACGGCACTGGCCAACCATGACACTCTGATCGCCGAAGCGGGCACGGGCACCGGCAAGACCTTCGCCTACCTGGTGCCCGCCCTGCTTTCCGGCAAAAAGGTCATCATCTCCACCGGCACCAAGGCGCTACAAGATCAACTCTTTCATCGCGACTTGCCGGCGGTGCGCGGGGCGCTGGGCGTGCCGGTGACCGTGGCCCTGCTCAAGGGACGCGCCAATTATCTCTGCCTGCATCGGCTCCAGCTCGCTGAATCGGAAGGGCGTTTCCGCTCCCGCATACAGGCCGGTGAAGTCGTGCGTATTCGCGCCTGGGCCGGTCGAACGAAGAGCGGCGACATCGCGGAACTCGCGGATATTCCCGAAGACTCTGCTGTCTGGCCGCTGGTCACCAGCACCACCGACAATTGCCTGGGCCAGGAATGTCCCTCGTATAACGACTGTCACGTCCTCAAGGCCCGCCGCTCGGTGCTCGAGGCGGACATCGTCGTCATCAACCATCATTTATTTTTTGCCGATCTCGCACTACGCGAAGAGGGCTTTGGTGAACTTCTGCCTGCCGCGCAAGCGGTAATCCTCGACGAGGCGCATCAACTGCCCGAAACCGCTACGCATTTTTTCGGCGTCACGTTGAGCAGCCGTCAACTTTTAGAGCTGGCCCGCGATGCCATCGCCGAGCAGATCAAAGAAGCGGGCGACATGCCGGAATTGGCAAGCGCATCCGAACATCTCGAGAAGGCGGTACGTGATCTGCGCCTGGCATTAGGGATCGAAGAACAACGCGGCGCATGGCAGGAGATCAAGGCTCAAGCCCACGTCACACAGACCCTGGATACTTTACGCGAGCACCTGCAGATGCTGAGTCAATTGCTCGAAGCCGCCGCCCCGCGCGGCAAGGGATTGGAAAACTGCTGGCGGCGCGCCGTGCAGCTCTTGGAGCATTTCGATCAGGCTACCGAATCCCACACAGATCAACACGTGCACTGGTTTGAGACCTTTCCGCGCTCCTTCGCCATCCATAGCACGCCGCTCGACAGCGCTGAAATCTTTCGCGCACATCTAATAAAGCAGAAATGCGCCTGGATATTCACCTCCGCCACGCTCACGGTGGGCAACCGCTTCGAACATTTTGCGCAACGTATGGGTCTGGAAGACGCTACGATGGAGCGCTGGGACAGCCCCTTCGACTTCGCCCAACAAGCCCTGCTCTATCTCCCCACTGCGATGCCCAACCCTGCCGATCGCCGCTACACGGAAGCCGTGATCGAAGCAGCCCTGCCCGTGCTCAAGGCCAGCGGCGGGCGCGCCTTTTTGCTCTTCACCAGTCACCGCGCATTACGCACAGCAGTCGAGTTATTGGAAAATCGTATCCCCTATCCGCTCCTCGTCCAAGGTAGTGCGCCGCGCGCCGAATTGTTAAACCGCTTTCGTGCCCTGGGCAACGCGGTACTGCTCGGCACCAGCAGTTTCTGGGAAGGCGTGGATGTGCGCGGCGAGGCACTCTCTTGCGTGGTCATTGATAAACTGCCCTTCGCCTCGCCGGGCGATCCCGTGTTGCAGGCGCGTCTGGAGGCAATACGCGAACAAGGCGGCAATCCATTTTTGGACTATCAGTTGCCGCAGGCGGTGCTCACCCTCAAACAGGGCGTAGGCCGTCTGATCCGAGACAGCACTGATCGCGGCGTACTGATGCTGTGCGACCCACGCCTCCTGGAAAAATCCTACGGAAAAATGTTTTTCGATAGTCTTCCACCCATGCCGCGCACGCGCAGTTTGGAGGATGTACAATATTTTTTTTCTGCCAAGACGACGCAGCAAGTGACTGGCGCCCAATGAAACTATTAGCCATTGATACCTCCACTGAGGCTTGCTCGGCGGCGCTGCTTATCGGGACCGAAACCCGCGAGCATTTTAAGCTCGCACCCAGGGAGCATGCTAAGCTCATCCTCCCGATGGTGGATAAGCTGCTTGCAGAGGCTGGACTGAGCCTGTCTCAGCTTGATGCCATCGCCTTTGGGCGCGGTCCCGGTTCCTTCACGGGTTTGCGTATCGCAGCCGGTGTCGCACAGGGCCTCGCCTTCGGTGCTGATGTACCCGTGTTGCCCATCTCTACATTGGCTGCTCTCGCGCAGGGCGCCTATACCGATCTTGGTGCGACCCGCGTATTGACCGCACTCGATGCCCGGATGAGTGAGGTCTATTGGGGCGTTTATCAAATCAATGGCGCAGGTGTGATGGAGTTGCACGGCGCTGAAGAAGTATGTGCGCCGGGCAATGTCTCCTTACCCTTAGACGGCGAATGGGTGGGCGCCGGTAGCGGATGGAAGGAGTACGGTGCTGCATTGCGGGAGCATTGCGGTACACTCGTGTATACGGTGATGCCGGAACGTCTTCCGCGCG
>DATMXC010000037.1:0-17296 GCA_035561915.1 Gammaproteobacteria bacterium | reverse complement strand
CGAGCCGGTTTGAACGCTGATGAGCTGGGTTAACTCATCTTGTGGCACAACCAGATCTCCGGCCAGCTTCACCTCTTTGACCGTGTATTTCTCGCCCTCGGTGATATTAACGGTGACGTAAATATCCTTCTTGTCCGGTGTGATGGAGACTTGCGTGGAGTCAATATTGAAATTCAGATAGCCTCGGTCAAGATAAAAGGAGCGTAACGACTCCAGATCGGCGGTCAGCTTCTGCTTGGAATACTGATCGCTGTCAGTATAAAGCGAGATCCACGTGGGGCCGCCCAACTGGAAGGTGTCGAGCAGATCTTCCTTATCAAAGGCCTTGTTGCCAACGATGTTGATCTCGCGGATTCTGGCTGCCCGGCCTTCGGAAATGTCTATCGTGACCGCCACACGGTTGCGCTCCAGCGGCGTCACCGTCGGGCTGATCTTGACGCCGTATTTGCCGCGGCTGAAATACTGGCGATTCAACTCTTGCTCCACCTTGTCGAGCAGCGAGCGGTCGAACACCTGGCCCTCGGCCAGGCCTTGCTCCTTGAGGGCCTTTAACAGCGTATCCGTCTCAATGTCCTTGTTGCCGGAGATCTTGATGCTGGCGACGGCTGGTCGCTCGGTGACGTAGATGACCAGCACGTCGCCCTCCCGCTCCAAGCGCACATCCTTGAAAAATCCGGTCTTGAACAATGCGCGAATCGCCTCCGCGGAACGGGCCTCGTCCAATGTCTCGCCGACCTTGATGGGCAAATAATTGAATACCGTCCCCGCCGAAATGCGTTGCAAACCCTCGAGGCGGATGTCCGTCACCACAAAAGGCTCCACTGCCCACGCACGTGAGGTCAGCAGAATGGATACCAGCACTACTTGCAGTAAATTTTTCATTAGGGTGCCTGATATTTTTAAATACGGAAGTGTACTTACCCAAATAGTCGCGTCAAATCGTTGTAGAAGGCCAGCACGGTAAGCCCCAGCAGGAGGGCGATGCCTATCCGTTGTCCCACTTGCTCCATCATGGCGGGGACGGGCCGGCCGGTGACGGCTTCAACAAGATAATACATCAGATGGCCGCCATCCAGTACCGGTACAGGCAATAGATTGAGCACCCCCAGACTGACGCTGACGATGGCCAGAAAGCGCAAAAAGGACGCCAGGCCGTCTTGCGCCGAGTAGCCAGCATATTGTGCGATGCTGAGGGGCCCGCTCAGATTTTCCAGCGAGGCCTGGCCGACCAGCATTTTGCCGAGAACGCGCAGGGTGAGTGCGCTCATCTCCCATGTCTTGGCGCCTGCCTGTAGCAGGGCTTCGGCGGGGTTGTAGCGCACCACGGCGCGCAGCGCCGCCGGAATTTCAGTAGGCGGTTCGGGTGCAGCGCCAATACGCCCTATGGTGCCTGCTTGGGCCTTTACGGCCGCGGGCTTCACCTCTAAAGCGAGCGACGCACCGGCACGCTCGATCTGCATCGTGATGATCTGATTAGGGTGTTTGCGGACAATATTCACCCAATCGTCCCAATTACGGATAGCCGCACCATCGGCCGTAAGGATCTTATCCCCCTTGGCAAGGCCGGCCGCCTCCGCCGCACCCCCCTTCTCCACCTCGCCAATGACTGCGGGGAGCACCGGCCGAACCGGCCTGATGCCCAGGTTTTCAAGAAGATCACCGCGGTCCAGCGCCTTCGGAGCACCTCTGAGGTCTAGGGTATGCAGGCGTCGGCGGGAGTCCTGATCGCGTACCTCAAGCACGATCTCTCCTTTGTCATACACCTTGTCCAGCAATATAAACAGCACCGTCTCCCAGGTGGGGGTCGCCTTGCCGTCTACAGTCACGATCTCGTCGTTACTCTTTAAACCTGCCTGCGCGGCGATGGAGGCGGGTTGGATCTCGCCGACGACCGGCTTCACGCCCTCGACGCCAATCACAAACATGACCCAATAGGCCATGATGGCAAACAGAAAATTGAACACTGGGCCGGCGGCTACGATGGCGGCGCGGCGTCCGACACTCTTGCGGTTAAAGGCGCGCGAGAGTTCTTCGGGTTTGACCTCGCCCTCGCGTTCATCGAGCATCTTGACGTAACCGCCGAGCGGCAAGGCCGCGACCACGTATTCGGTTTGATCGGGTCCGGCGAGACGCCGCCACAATGGCCGCCCGAAGCCGATCGAAAAGCGCAGCACTTTGACCCCCAGACGACGCGCAACCCAGTAATGCCCGAACTCGTGGATGGTGATTAAAATTCCCAGGGTGACCACAAAGGCGGCCACAGAAGTCAGTACCGTATTCATGGACTGCCACCGTGCCGGGCGGTCGGGAAGGCGCGCCGCCTCTCAGGGCGGGCCGCGCTGATGTGACCCATGGCGGTGAGGCGCGCCG
The DNA here is from genome assembly GCA_035561915.1 of Gammaproteobacteria bacterium. Lineage (GTDB taxonomy): Bacteria > Pseudomonadota > Gammaproteobacteria > SURF-13 > SURF-13 > JACPZD01. The sequence continues at coordinate 14,926 of DATMXC010000037.1, read as the reverse complement.
CGTTGTCGTCTTCCAGGATAACGTCGAGGGAATCGGCTGCACGCGGCGTCATGGCTTCGAGGGTGGCCTCGATGACTGGGGCAATGCCCGTAAACAGCAGACGCCCTTCCAGAAAGGCCTGCACCGCGACCTCGTTGGCGGCATTGAGTATGGCGGTGGCGGTGCCGCCGCAGCGCAGCGCCTCCAGGGCGAGACGCAAACAGGGAAAGCGCGCCAGATCCACCGCCTCAAACTCCAGGCGGCCCACCTCCATAAGATTCAGGGGTGGCGCACCCGAAGTGATGTGGTGCGGCCAAGCCAGAGCGTGGGCGATGGGGATACGCATGTCGGGGCTGCCCAACTGCGCCAGCACCGAACCGTCCAGGTATTCGACCATCGAGTGAACCACGCTCTGTGGATGCATCACCACCTCGATCTGCTCGGGTCTGGCGTTAAACAACCAACTGGCCTCGATCACCTCCAGGCCCTTGTTCATCATGGTGGCGGAATCCACCGAGATCTTGCGGCCCATTACCCAGTTGGGGTGGGCGCAGGCCTGGTCAGGCGTCATACGCTCCAACTCGGCTAGCGGCAGGGTACGAAACGGTCCGCCCGAAGCGGTAAGTAAAATGCGCCGCACCCCGGCCTGTTCGAGACTTTGTTTAGCGTGGGCGGGGAGACATTGAAAGATGGCGTTGTGTTCACTGTCTATGGGGATCAACTCGGCCCGGCAGGCGCGCACCTCGTCCATGAACAGCCGCCCTGTCATCACCAGCGCCTCTTTGTTGGCGAGCAGCACGCGCTTGCCCGCGCGTAGCGCCGCGAGCGTGGGCAACAGCCCGGCCGCGCCGACGATGGCCGCCATCACGTAGGCGGTTTGGGGAAGTGCTGCGATGGTTTCGAGACCCGCCACCCCGGAGAGCACTTTTGTCTCGCTATGCGCTGCGCGCAAACGTTCCTCGACCCGTTCCGCCGCGCGTTCATCGGCAAGCACCGCATAGTCGGGGCGCGTGGTGAGACACTGCTCGTACAACCTATCTACATCGTTATGCGCGCCCAACGCAACCACCCGATAGCGATCGGGATGGCGCGCGAGCACGTCCAGCGTGTTCACGCCGATGGAACCGGTGGAGCCGAGAACGGTTACACCTATCATGCACGCTGACCCAGCAGTATCAGTCCCAGCAGGAAGACCGGCGCAGCGGCGGTGAGACTGTCTATGCGGTCGAGGATGCCGCCATGCCCAGGCAAGAGATGGCCGCTATCCTTAACCCCCGCGTGACGTTTGAACATACTTTTGAACAAATCCCCGATAATGGAAACGAGCAAGGTCAGCAGGCACAGCAGCGCGAACAACCCGGACTGGATCTGCGGCGCCAGCCACGGCTGAACCGCCAGTGCGTAGATCGCCACCGCGAACAAGGCACCATAAACGCCCTCCCACGTCTTGCCCGGGCTGATCTCCGGCGCAAGTTTGGTCTTACCCCAACGCCGGCCCGCGAAATACGCCGCACTGTCACCCAGCCAGATAAAGGTGAGCAGAAATAACACCATATAGGGCGTCATCATATCACGCATCGTCAGCAAAGCAGCCCAGGGAGGGACGAGCACAAACAGTCCTAACAGCGCAGCCACAGGGGCTGCTGACCAGATGGACCTGCCGAGCGGAAAACCGATCACCCAGATCGCAGCCAGCAACCAGCCCAGCAAGGCAAACAACAAAACCCACATCACGGGGAGGTACTGAACACCAAACAAAACCACCAGCAGCAGCCCGACATACCCGTATCTTAAGGGCGTGCCCCACTTTAACAATCCACCCCATTCCCAGGCGGCGAGCGCCACGATCAGGGCCAGCACCAAGGCAAAATAAAGCTGCGGCAGGGTCAGAATACCCAGGACGACCAGCGGGATGAGAACGGCGGCGGTAATCAGGCGTTGTTTAAGCACGATATTTCCAATTTGCGATCATCAAAAGATGTTTTTTGATCGCGCATATCCCCCTTCCCCCTCGGGGGAAGGATGGGATGAGGGGGAAGGATAGATGCACAACGCATTATATTAGGCTTGCTCTGAACGCTCCGCGATTTGGTCGTCGGTGTAACCAAATCGACGCTGACGGCTGGCATAGGCGGCCAAGGCCTGTTCCAAATCGGGGATGTCAAAATCGGGCCACAAAGTATCCGTAAAATACAGCTCGGTGTAGGCAAGCTGCCACAATAGAAAGTTGCTGATGCGTTGTTCGCCCGCAGTACGGATAAGCAGATCGGGCTCGGGCAGATCATGCAACGCCATGCACGACGCCAGCACTTCCGTCGTCACCTGTTCTGCGCGCAGCTGCCCCTGCTCGACACGGCAGGCGATCTGCCGCGCAGCCTGGGTAATGTCCCAGCGGCCGCCGTAATTGGCGGCGATGACGAGGCTGAGGCCGGTGTTGGCCTGGGTCAGTTGTTCCGCCGCCTCGATCTCCCGCTGCAAGGACGGTGCGAAGGCGCTGCGCTCGCCGATGACACGCACTCGAATCGAATTCTTGTGCAAGTCCCCCACCTCGCTCTGCAAGGCCCTGAGGAACAACTCCATCAGCAGGCTTACTTCCTGTTCGGGGCGGCGCCAGTTTTCGCTGCTGAAGGCGAACAGGGTGAGCGCCTGGACGCCCCGCTCGGCACAGCCCCGCACAACCCTGCGCACGGCCTCCTGGCCCGCTCGGTGCCCGGCGATACGCGGCAGCATACGCCGTTTCGCCCAGCGGCCGTTGCCATCCATGACGATGGCGATGTGTTTGGGTAACATCAAAATAAAGGGGAAAGGGAAAGAAGCAGGGAAAAGGGGAAAGAGGAAAGGGAAAAAGAGTTAGGTGTAATGGTGATCTTAGTGGACCGCTTTCCCCTTTTCCCTTTCTCCTTTTCCCTTTCCCCTGCCATTATCATACCTCCATCAGCTCCTTCTCCTTGACCTCCAACAGCTTGTCGGTCTCGGTGATGTATTTGTCAGTGAGTTTTTGAACCTCTTCCTGCGCGCGGCGTTCTTCATCCTCGGAGATTTTTTTGTCCTTGAGCAGGGTTTTGAGTTCGTTGTTGGCGTCGCGGCGGACGTTACGGATGGCGACCCGCCCGTGTTCCGCCTCGGCGCGCACCACCTTAATCATGTCGCGGCGGCGCTCTTCGGTCAGCGGCGGTAGCGGCACGCGGATGACCGAGCCGGAAGTGGACGGGTTAAGTCCCAGATCAGACGTGAGTATGGCCTTTTCAATCGGCTGGACCATATTTTTATCCCACGGCGTGACGGTCAGCGTACGCGCATCGGAGGCCGTGATATTCGCCGCCTGGCTGAGTGGCGCCTGGTTCCCGTAATACTCTACGGTGATGTGCTCAAGCAGGCTGGGATGGGCGCGGCCAGTGCGTAGTTTGGCGAGTTCGGACTTGAGCGAGTCCAGGCTTTTTTGCATGCGTTCGGTGGCATTTTTCTTAATATCGTTGACCATGATCACACTCCATTTTTACAAACCACTCAACGCAAAGACGCTAAGAAAACACCTGCTTGTGAGAGTTAAAATTACACCTGGGCCCCATTTACATTTATATAATAAGTCCTCGGTTCCTTTGCGCCTTAGCGTTAGGTTTTGACTTTAACCATTCCAATGTAGGCTTTAACTTAACCCGTTACCAGTGTGCCTTCGTCTTCGCCCATCACCACCCGCTTCAACGCGCCGGCTTTGTTCATATTAAATACGCGCAAGGGAAGTTTGTAGTCGCGACACAGAGTCATCGCAGCGACATCCATGACCATGAGCTTGCGCTCCAGAACTTGATCATAGGTCAGGCGCGGATAGTAAATGGCGTCGGCGTGCTTCATCGGGTCGGCCGAATAGACGCCGTCCACCTTGGTGGCCTTGATGACCAGTTGCGCGTGCAATTCTATTCCACGCAGACTGGCGGCCGAATCGGTGGTGAAAAAGGGGTTGCCGGTGCCGGCCGCGAGGATCACGAGGCGGCCTTGCTCGAGGTGGCGCAAGGCGCGCCTGACGGCGTAATCCTCGCACACCTGACGCATCTTGATCGCGGACATGACGCGCACTTCGACCCCCAGCCGCTCCAACGCATCCTGCATGGCGAGGGCATTCATGACCGTGGCGAGCATGCCCATCTGGTCGGCGGTAACGCGGTCCAGCCCGCTCGCCGCGAGACCCGCCCCGCGAAAGATGTTGCCGCCGCCGATTACCACGGCCACCTGCACGCCCATCGTGAGCAGCTCGCGGATCTCGCCGGCGACGCGGCCGATCACGGCGGGATCTATGCCGTAGTCTTCCGCCCCCATCAGCGCCTCGCCGCTCAACTTTAGTAATATGCGCCGGTAGGCGGGGGTGGTGCTCGGCTTGCTCGCGGCAGGCGGCATCGCTTAGGCCCCGCGCACCTGAGCCATTACTTCTTCGGCGAAATTCTCGGTCTTCTTTTCGATGCCTTCCCCCACCTCGAAACGCTGGAAGCGGATGACCTTGGCGCTATGCTCCTGCAGCAGCTTCTCCACGGTGATGTCGGGATTCTTGACGAACGGCTGACCCAGCAGGGCCACCTCGGCCAAAAACTTTTTGATACGCCCTTCGACCATCTTTTCGATGATCGCGGCGGGCTTGCCGCTCTCCGCGGCTTGGGCGGTAAAAATCTCTTTTTCCTTGGCGACCAATTCGGCCGGTACATCGGCGCCGGCCACACACACCGGTTTATTCGCCGCGACATGCATGGCGATGTCTTTAGCGAGCGTGGCGTCACCGCCTTGCAACTCGACCAGTACGCCGATCCGGCTGCCGTGCAGATACGCACCCAACACGCCTTGGGTTTCGTAACGGACAAAGCGGCGCACGGCGATGTTTTCGCCGATCTTGGCGACCAGACTCTGGCGCGCGGTATTCACGCTGGCCGGGTCACCGGCCTTGAGCGGCATCTCCAGCAGAGACCCCAGATCTTTGGGCTTGCCCGCCAAGACCTGCTGGACGACGGCCGTGACAAAGCCCTTGAAGTCATCGCCCTTGGAAACGAAGTCCGTCTCGCTATTGATCTCGACCATCGCCGCCTGTTTCCCGTCGGGCGAAGACTGGATGGCGACCAGCCCTTCCGCGGCGATCCGTGAGGCCTTTTTATCCGCCTTGGCGAGCCCGGCCTTGCGCATCGCATCGGCCGCGGCGTCAATTTCGCCATTGGCCTCGACCAAGGCCTTCTTGCATTCCATCATGCCCGAACCGGTCCTCTCGCGCAGTTCTTTAACCAGCGCCGCTGTAATCTCCATGGTGATCCCTCTGAGCCTTACTTTGTCGAACTGGTTTTAGGTTTGGTTCGGGTCGTCGCCGTCTTGGGCTTCACGGTGGGCCTGCTGGGTTTGGCCGCGGCACGCTTCTTGGCGGCTTCTCCGGCCGTTTCTCCCGCTGCCTCCGCCTTCACGGTGGCGCGGCGCGGCGCGCCCTTGACTGTGGCCTTGGTGACCTTTTTGGCGGGCCTTTCAGCAGCCACCGCACCGGTTTCACTCATCCCCACAAACTCATCGGGGGAGCCCGCCATCTGGGCGACGGAACCGCGGCCCTCGATCACCGCATCTGCGGCACCCTGGGCATAGAGTTGAATGGCGCGGATGGCATCGTCGTTGCCGGGGATGACATAATCCACACCCTCCGGCCTGTTATTGGTATCCACCACGCCCACTACGGGGATCCCCAGTTTGGCTGCCTCGCTGACAGCGATCTTTTCATAGCCCACGTCAATAACGAACAGCGCGTCGGGGAGACCGGCCATATCCTTGATGCCCGCCAGGCTGCGATCCAGCTTGGCCAGTTCACGTTTCAGCATCAGACCTTCCTTTTTGCTCACGCGCTCGAGGCTGCCGTCTAGCCCCATCGCCTCCAGTTCCTTGAGACGTTTGATGGATTGCCGGACGGTCTTGAAATTGGTTAGCATGCCGCCCAGCCAGCGGTGATTGACGTAAGGCATGCCACAGCGCTTGGCCTCTTGCTCGGTGATCTCTTGGGCTGCGCGCTTGGTGGCCACGAACAGGATGGTGCCGCGATTGGCCGCCAGGCTGCCGATGAAATTCATGGCTTCACTGTAAAGGGGCAGGGTTTTTTCGAGATTGATGATGTGGATCTTGTTACGTTGCCCGAAGATGAAAGGTGCCATCTTGGGGTTCCAGTAACGGGTCTGGTGGCCGAAGTGCACGCCGGCCTCCAGCATTTGACGCATGGATACGTTTGCCATGTAGACTCCTAAGTAGGGTTAATCCTCCATACGCCGCTATACCCAATCCGCCAACGACGGACACCCAGATATATCTAATAGACGTATGTGTGTATTCTAGGGGCTGAGTAAGCGCCTAGTAGCCGGGCATTATATCCAAATTAGCGCCCCGTAACAATCGCCGGTATGCGAAAATAGGCTTAAGATAGAACATTTTACGGACTTTATGAGCGTAACCATCAAAACACCGGAAGAAGTTCTGAGGATGCGGGTCGCAGGAAGGCTCGCAGCCGATGTGCTGCACATGATCCGGCCCCATGTAAAGCCCGGCGTCAGCACCGGCGAACTCGACCTGATCTGCCACGACTATATTGTCAACATGCAACAGGCCGTGCCCGCCCCACTCAATTACCGCGGCTTTCCGAAGTCCATCTGCACCTCTGTCAACCACCAGGTGTGCCACGGCATACCCGGCGACAAGGTCCTCAAAGAGGGCGACATCGTCAACATTGATGTCACCGTCATCAAGGATGGCTATCACGGCGACACCAGTAAGATGTTCTTTGTCGGCGAGCCCTCGGTGATCGCCAAGCGCGTATCGCGTATCAGCTACGAATCCATGCGCATCGGCATCGAAATGGTGAAACCGGGAATCAGGTTAGGCGACATCGGCGCGGCCATTCAACGCCACGCCGAGACGAATCATTGTTCAGTGGTGCGTGAATATTGCGGTCACGGCATCGGCCAGGTGTTCCACGAGGAGCCGCAAGTGTTGCATTACGGTACGGCCGGCACCGGCATGACGCTGGAGCCCGGCATGACCTTTACCATCGAACCCATGATTAACGCCGGCAAACGGCACGTCAAACTGCTGCCCGACCAATGGACCGTGGTCACCAAGGACCATAGCCTGTCGGCGCAATGGGAACACACGGTGCTCGTCACGGATGACGGCTTTGAAGTGTTGACGCAACGCCCCGGCGACGATATTTAGTCATTACATGTCGCTCACCCTGCTCGATCAAACTCAGACCGGTGACACGGTCAAGGCGTTCCGGGTATCTCTAAGGGAGGCCGATCAGGCGCTGCAGCAACGCTTTCTGAACGGCGCGCCTGTCCGCGAGTTGCTGCACGAACGCGCAGCGTTGATAGATGGGTTGCTGCTGGAGGTCTGGGCCAAGGCGTGGGGAACCACAGCTTCGGATCGGGTTGCCTTGGTCGCGGTCGGCGGTTATGGCCGTGGGGAACTGCACCCTTGCTCTGACATAGACCTGCTCATACTGCTTGGCCAAGATCAACACGACACCTTCCAGTCGCCCATCGAGCGGTTCATCGGTCTGTTGTGGGACATCGGCCTGCAGATAGGCCACAGTGTGCGTTCGGTACAGGAATGTGTGGACACGGCCCGGCAGGACATCACGATTGCCACCACGCTGATGGAGGCGCGCCTGCTGTCGGGTCCGGCCACATTGTTTGACTCTTTGCGGACGGCCATCGGGCCGGATCGGATCTGGCCGGTAAAGGAATTTTTTGAGGCCAAGCTGCAAGAACAGATACGCCGCCATCATAAATATCATGACACCGCCTACAATCTTGAGCCCAACATCAAGGAGGGCCCCGGGGGCTTGCGCGACATCCAGACCCTGGCGTGGGTTACCCAGCGCCACTTCGGGTCGAGCAGCCTGCACGATCTGGTCGGTCACGGTTTTTTCACCGAAGGCGAATACGCCTCGCTCATCGAGGGACAGGATTTTCTCTGGCGGATACGCTACGCCCTGCATGTGACGACGGGACGCCGCGAAGACCGGCTGGTGTTCGATCACCAGCGTATATTGGCGACGCAGTTCGACTATCAAAATCACGGCCCGGTGCTGGCGGTGGAGCAGTTCATGAAACGCTACTACCGCACCGTCATGGAATTGAGCCGCTTGAACGAGATGCTGCTGCAACACTTCCAGGAGGCCATCCTGTATGCAGACAGTCCGCACCAGGTTGTACGCATCAATAACCGCTTTCAGACGCGCGATGACTTCATCGAGGTCAGTTACGACACGGCATTCAAACACCATCCCTTCGCGCTGCTGGAGATCTTTCTGTTACTGGCCCAGCATCCCGAGATCAATGGCGTGCGCGCCTCCACCATCCGTCTGATCCGCGATCACCGCCATCTGATTGATGAGACGTTCCGCGCCGATCTGCGTTGCCGCACCCTATTCATGGAATTGTTGCGTCAGCCGCGCGGCATCGCGCATGAGCTGAGCCGCATGAATCGTTACGGGATACTCGCCGCCTATCTGCCGGCGTTCGGCAACATCGTCGGGCAGATGCAGCACGACCTGTTTCACGTCTACACCGTGGATGAACACACGCTGTTTTTGGTGCGCAATCTGCGTCGCTACTCGGTGCCGGAGTACGCGCATGAATTCCCGCTCTGCAGCACGGTCTTCCAACGCCTGCCCAAGCCCGAGATTCTTTATCTCGCGGGGCTGTTTCACGACATCGCCAAGGGCCGCGGCGGCGATCATTCGGAACTCGGCGCCGACGACGCCACGGCCTTTTGCCTGCTGCATGGGATGTCTCAGTACGATGCGCGGCTGGTCGCCTGGCTGGTCAAGCATCACCTCATCATGTCCACCACGGCGCAACGCCACGACATCGCCGACCCCAATGTGGTCAGCACCTTCGCCGGCCGGGTGGGCGACCAGGTGCATCTGGACTATCTCTATCTGCTCACCGCAGCCGACATCCGCGCCACCAATCCGGCGCTGTGGAATAGCTGGAAGGATGCCCTGTTGACCGAGCTCTATCTCGGCACCACGCGCGCATTGCGGCGCGGGCTGGAGCATCCCATAGACCAGGCTGAACTGATACAGGAAACACAGCATCAGGCGCTAAAGCGGCTTCATGATCTAGGCGTTGATGAAACGGAGGTGGAAAACTTCTGGCGAGAGTTAGGCGATGAATATTTTCTGCGCTATTCCGCCGACGAGATCGCCTGGCATACCCAGGCGATCAGCTCGAGCTATGCGATTCACCTACCCTTGATATTGATCCGGCAGCGCACTGAGCGCGGCGGAACGGAGATATTCATCTACACCCACGATCAGGACCGTTTGTTCGCCGCCACGGCCGGCGCCCTGGATCAGCTTGGCCTCACTATCGTGGATGCGCGCATCATCACCGCGCGCAACGGTTACACCGTGAACACCTACATCGTGCTCGAAGAGTCCGGTGAACCGATTGATAATCCGCACCGCATCGAGGAGATCACCGCGCAACTCAAGCGTCAACTGGCTCAATCACCCCTGCCGGCGCCGCGCGTCACCCGGCGCGCGCGCCGCCAACTCCAACACTTCCCCATTCCCACTCAAATCACCTTCAGCGACGACCCGCGCAATCGTCGCACCGTGCTGGAGGTCGTCACGGGGGACCGGCCCGGGTTGCTATCGGATGTGGGCCGCGCCTTTGTGGACTGCAGGATACGGCTGCAGAACGCCAAAATCGCCACCTTCGGAGAACGCGCGGAGGACATCTTTTTCATCACTGATAACCACAATAAACCCGTCACCTCCGAAGCCGATCTCGCCCGGCTGCGCGATACACTCATCGCCTACTTGGACAAGTAGGGCCGAATCCTTGAGGGACGCTGAGGAGAGGCAACCTCGTTTCACAGTGCTCCTCGCTGTCCTCCGCGGTGAGTAAAGTTTTTTGGTTTGGCCGGACCTAGCCAACGTCCTGCACCGCACGCGCCGAAAAATAGCCCGCCGCCAAAATCAACGCGCCGCCGAACCATTCTCTGAGCAATACGATTTCATCGGTGAGCAGTAGCGCCGACACGGCCCCCGCGACGATTTCAAACAGTAAGATCACCGCCGAGCGATGCACCGGCATCTGCGTCACGCCGTATTGCACAGCCAGAGTCATGACTATCATTCCGCCGCAGGCGAGTGCTAGGATCATACCTAGGACAGAGAGGCTTATCTCAGGCATCGGAACCGGTATGACAAGCAGCCCCGCCCCCGCCATCAGTACACCTCCCCACCACACCGTGATGGATTTGACAGAATAGGAGGTGTCTTGCGCCTTGCGCACGATCACATTTGAGAGCGCAAAGGTGAATCCCGCTGCAATCGCCAGAGCATCGGCGCGCGTCTGAGGCCAGGGCCAGCCTGCCTCTGCACTCCACAGCATGGTCAAGGCGCCGGCCATGGCCACGGCGAGGGTCAGCCAGGCGTAGCCCGAGAGCCGCTCGCCCAGCACCAGCCTGCCCAACAGCGCGGCCCAGATCGGCGAGAGATAGAATAACAGCAACACCCTCACCACATTGCCTTCGATAACGGCAAGAATGAAGGCGACGTTACACACCCCCGAGGTAACCGCCAACCCCGCCAATAGCCAGGGGTCACTTGCCAGCTCGCTGCGCCGCCGCCATAACACCGGCAGGCTGACCACAGCAACAGTTATGTAAATCAGCAGAGACGACCACAGCCCCGGAATTCCCTCGGTTTCCAGCCATCGCAGCGGATACCAGAACAAGCCCCACAGGGTGGCGCCCAGAAGAAGACTTAAAGTGGGTAAAACGGCCGGTGTGCGGTTGGATGGCATGAGCCAAACCTTTATACTATGATGTTTGGTTTCAGACAATCGACAATGAATCCCGATTTAGGCCAGCTGCAAGCTTACCCCTTCGAAAAGCTCGTGCAACTCAAGGCCGGCATCACTCCGCCTGCGGACACCCTGCCCATTGTCATGTCCATCGGAGAGCCCAAACATGCGGTGCCCTCGTTCATCGCCGAGGAAGTATGCACACACTTACACGGCTTGGGCCATTACCCCGCCACGCGCGGCATCCCAGCCTTGCGCCAGGCGATCGTCGAGTGGCTGGTACGCCGTTTTCGCTTGCAACCCGATAGCCTGGATGTCGAACGTCATATCCTGCCGGTGAACGGCACCCGCGAGGCCCTGTTCGCTTTCGCCCAATGCGTGGTGGATCGCGCGCAACATCCGCTGGTGTTGATGCCCAATCCGTTTTATCAGATCTACGAAGGCGCCGCGTTGCTGGCAGGCGCCCGGCCTTGGTTCATCAACACTACGGCGGGGTCAGATTATTTGCCCGATTTCGACAGCGTCCCGCGCGAGATCTGGCAAAGCTGCCAGTTGCTTTATATCTGCTCGCCCGGCAACCCCACGGGTGCGGTACTAGATCTCGCCGCACAACAACGCCTTATTCAACTCGCGGATCAACATAACTTCGTCATCGCCGCCGACGAGTGCTACTCCGAGATATACCTTGACGAAAGCCGCCCTCCTCCCGGCCTACTGGAGGCCGCCGCGCACATGGGGCGTCACGATTACCAGCGTTGCCTGGTGTTTCACAGCCTATCGAAACGCTCCAGTGTGCCCGGCATGCGCTCCGGCTTTGTCGCGGGCGACGCGGGGCTTATTGAAAAATTTCATCTGTACCGTACATATCACGGCAGCGCCATGCCGCCACCGGTGCAGGCCGCCAGCATCAAAGCCTGGCGTGACGAGAAGCATGTACGGGAAAACCGGCGGCTCTACCAGGAAAAATTCGACGCCGTCATCGCTATCCTCAGCGAAGTCACCGAGGTTGCCCGCCCCGCGGGCGCGTTTTATCTGTGGCTGAAAACGCCGGGCGACGATCAACACTTTGCACGGATGCTCTATGCCCGGCACAATATCACCGTGTTACCCGGTAGTTATCTGTCGCGTGAGGCGCACGGCGTCAACCCCGGGGCGGGGCGGGTGCGTATCGCTCTGGTTGCGCCACTTGAAGAATGTGTGGAGGCGGCGACCCACATCCGCGAGTTTATTATTTCGTTAAAATCATAATTAGGAATCCATGAACACCCTACAACAAACCATCGAACAGGCCTTCGAGCAACGCACCGAGATCAGCCCGGGCAAGGTACCGCCCAAAGTTAAAGAAGCAGTCACCGAGGCGCTGACGCTGCTGGATAACGGCACGCTCCGCGTCGCGGAAAAACAAAACGGCGCATGGGTGGTGAATCAATGGCTGAAGAAGGCCGTGTTGCTCTCGTTTCGCATCGAGGACAATCACTTCATCAAGGGTGCCTACAGTGCTTATTACGACAAAGTCGCCGGCAAGTTCAGTGACTACGACGAGGCGCGCTTCAAGCAGAGCGGCGTGCGCGTAGTGCCTCCCGCGATGGCGCGCAGAGGTTCCTACATCGCACCCGGCGTGGTGTTGATGCCCTCCTATGTGAACATCGGCGCCTACGTGGACAGCGGCACCATGGTAGACACCTGGGCCACGGTCGGCTCGTGCGCGCAGATCGGCAAGAACGTGCACCTGTCTGGCGGCGTCGGCATCGGCGGCGTGCTGGAGCCGGTGCAGGCCGGCCCCACCATCATCGAGGACAACTGCTTCATCGGCGCGCGTTCAGAGGTCGTAGAAGGCGTCATCGTCGAGGAAGGCTCGGTGATCTCGATGGGCGTCTACATCGGACAGAGCACTAAAATCTTCAACCGCATGACCGGCGAGATCAGCTACGGCCGCATCCCCGGCGGTTCGGTGGTGGTGTCGGGCAACCTGCCGTCCAAGGACGGCAGCTATAGTCTCTACTGCGCGGTGATTGTAAAACAAGTGGACGAAAAGACGCGCAGCAAGGTCGGCATCAACGAATTGTTGCGGGACATTTGATATGACTGTGATGTACGGCATCACCAATTGCTCCACAGTAAAAAAGGCACGCGCCTGGCTGGAGCAGCGCGGCGTGGAGTACCGTTTTCATGATTTCCGTAAAAACGGCCTCGATCAAACCCTGCTAAAAACATTCATCAAAAACTTGGGCTGGGAGGCACTGCTCAACAAAAGCGGCATGACCTGGCGCACATTGCCGGAAAAGGACAAAGCCAAGCTGGAGGAGAAGAAGGCTGCCTCTCTCATGCTTGCCCATCCAACGGTCATCAAGCGGCCGGTGTTGGCTGTTGGCGAGAAAGCCATAAAATACCATGTTGGATTCAATGAAAAAGACTACGAAACTCTTTTTACCAAGAAGAAATAAATGTCCGACACACTCGACCTTGCCATTGATTTGATCTCACGCCGCTCGCTCACCCCCGAAGATGCGGGCTGCCAGCAGAGCATCGCCGCGCGTCTTGAACCTCTGGACTTCAAAATAGAGCATCTGCGCTTCGGCGAGGTGGACAATCTCTGGGCGAGGCGCGGGAAAGACACCCCCTTGTTCGTCTTCGCCGGTCACACCGATGTCGTGCCCACCGGGCCGCTCGAACAGTGGCACTCCGATCCCTTCACGCCGACGCTGCGCGACGGTTATCTCTATGGACGCGGCGCCGCCGATATGAAGGGAGGCATTGCGGCCATGGTCACTGCGGTGGAGCGTTTTATCAAAGAGCATCCCGATCATAAAGGCTCTATCGGTTTTCTCATCACCAGCGACGAAGAAGGGCCAAGTGTCGACGGCACGGTCAAGGTGGTCGAACACCTGGAAGAGAGAAAAGAAAAAATAGACTGGTGCGTCATTGGCGAACCCACCTGCGTGCAAACCGTCGGCGACACGATCAAAAATGGCCGGCGCGGTTCACTCACCGGCAAGTTGGTCATACATGGCACTCAGGGCCACGTCGCTTACCCCCACCTCGCCGCCAACCCCATTCATCTTTTTTCCGCCGCGCTTAACGAACTCTGCGCGCAGACATGGGATCAAGGCAACGAGTTCTTTCCGCCGACCACCTTTCAGATCTCCAACATCCACGCCGGCACCGGCGCCGATAATGTCATCCCCGGTGATCTGGAAGTGGTGTTCAACTTCCGTTTTTCCACAGAACTCACACCTGAACACATCAAACAACGCGTACACGCCACTTTGGACAAGCACAAATTCAAATACGATTTAGACTGGCGCCTTTCCGGTCAGCCTTTTCTCACCCCCAAAGGCGCACTCGTGGACGCCGTAAGCGCTGCCATAAAAGATGCCGCCGGCATCGAGACCCAACTCTCGACCAGCGGCGGCACCTCCGACGGCCGCTTCATCGCCCCCACCGGCACTCAGGTTGTCGAACTGGGAGTGGTAAATGCGACAATCCACAAACTCAACGAGTGCGTAAAGGTCAGCGAATTGGATATCTTGAGCAAATTTTACCAGCGTATTCTTGAAAAACTTCTGGTTAGAAATTAGCTCGATCATACCAGCCTGACAAGGCAATGATCTAGTAACCAGTATGACGATACCTTCATCTCAGTTGCTCACTCTCCCAGTTAAGGCAGCTACTCGTCTCCTTGCCCTTGCTTTTCTCGAAGAAATACAGCGCGCGCAACAGCGTCTTGATAATCCTAAAGACACCGAAGCCCTGCATGATTTCCGCGTCGCATTGCGGCGCTTACGTAGCTGTTTGCGTGCCTACAAACCTTATCTCAGAGAGAGTCTATCAAAGACGATGCGCCGTCAATTGCGTGAGCTGGCCGCTGTGACACGCACGAGCCGTGACATCGAAGTACAGCTTGCCTGGCTGTATAAACAACTCTCCCGGCTTGGTGCCCGGCAGCGTATCGGAGCGCACAGGATGCTCCAACAACTGGAAGACCGCAAAACGGTAGCCGATCGCGAACTCCATCGCTATATCACCACAACCTTCAGCCACATCCAAGCTAGACTCAAGCGGCGCTTGTCCTCCTATACCGTAACCGTGTGTTTGCATAAATCATCACATGAAGAAAGTTACGC
>DATMXC010000036.1:0-3611 GCA_035561915.1 Gammaproteobacteria bacterium | reverse complement strand
TGTCAAGCCCAAATAGAAATGTCCTCTTCCTCCCAAAGTAGATATGTCCGGTTTAGGTTCTCGCCACCGTTGCCTGTATTCTTCGCTCCGGCCGCAGGCGTCGGCGCCACGGATGATCCGGCCTCGGCGTGACCGGGTGCCGGGGTGGGTGAACCGTCTTGGTCTCAACCGCCTTCACGGGCCGCGACGTGATCGCGTGAAAGCCGAGCGGCCGGCCCTGGTACGTGATCCGCATCGTCCCGTCCACATGCTCTTCCACCAGCACACGGGGGGCTCGAACCGTCTCATGAATCTGATAGAGTTCCCCCTGATGCGCGATGGTGAAATCCTTGCGCAGGCAACGGGTCGTCTTGAGGCACAGGCTCCTGTCCAAATCGCGGCGCGCCGGACGGGGGCGATGCAGATCGGCGGCCTGGGCTGGCTGAACGGTGAAGCGCTGATTGTAGATCGGCAGATAGCCCTCCAGAAACTGATTCGCCGCGTCCAGCGTGGAGACGTCCGCGAGCCGCATCTCCTTGATCACCCGATCTTGAAAGGTCTTAAAGAGCCGCTCCACCCGCCCCTTCGCCTGTGGGGAGTGGGCCGGGATCAGCTCGACCCCCAGCTCGCTCAGCGCGCGCCCAAATTGACTGGTGGGCGTGACCCCGGCCAACTGCTCGTCCACCGTGGGCGGGGCGGGCGATTGATAGGTCGTGTGTTTGTCCGCGTAGACGGCCAGCGGAACCCCATACTGCATCACGTAGCGCGTGAAGCTATCCATCGCCGGAATCGTGCCTTCATACGCATAGAACCGGGCATACACCCGACTGCTCGCATCGTCGATGTAGGCCATCAGCACGCAGCGAGACCCGCGCCCCTCGAACCAGTCATGGTGCGAACCATCCAGCTGCACCAGCTCCCCCACATGCGCCTTCCGTTCCCGCCACGCCCGGTGCGGGCGCTTCCGCCGCTGGAAGTGTGTGACGCCCTTCGCCAGGAGCCAGCTCCGCATGGTCTCCGCGCTGATCGTGATCCCGTGGTACTCGGCCAGCTTCTCCGCCGCCAACGTCGGCCCAAAATCTCCATAGCGCTGCGCGTACAACTTCAGCCCCTTGGTCTTGACCGTCTCCGGGATCCGTCGGTTCGACGGCTTGCCCCGTCCCCGATGCGCGAGCCCCTGGTCGCCCGCCTGCGCCACCCGCGCAAGGAGGCGCCGGATGTGACGGGGCGTGAGCCCCAAGAGGGTGCCAGCCGTCACCTGTGTCAGCCGCTTCTCCATCGTCTGGCGAATCACATGCACCCGCCGGAGTTCCTTCACGCTCATGATGACCCTGTCCTCTCTGACCATCTGTCCCTCCTTGTGAGGGCCGACAGTCTCGCAACGAAGAGGACATGTCTACTTGGGCCAAAGCGGACATTCTCATTTTGGGATTACAGATAATTATGATTGCAGGGTGCTAAAAAATGGGCAGAGTAACTGGGGTGATCCCTGTGCTCGCAGACCGCGCACGATCAAAATGTGCTCGGTCGATGCGTGCAGTGGGGATCACCCCAGTCACCCTTATAGAGAAACTGAAGGCGCGTCCTGGCGAAGAGTTTGCCTTGGCAGACTCAGGGGCGGGAGGGTGGAGTAGTTGCCAGGGTTGGACAGGTGAGACGTCTGGCTTTTTTGAGCATCCTGGATGTCGTCATAGATTTCCCGCAACCTGCTACAGGCAAGAAAACAGATCGATGTCAATAGGTTCCGTTACCAACGGTGGCCCCGGTGGTGGGAGCCGTAGTGACGTGGGCCATAGAAATACGGGTGGTAACCAAATGGGGGGCCATAGATCCAGGAGCTGCCCAAGTAAAGACTGAGTCCCAGAAGTGGATAAGTATAGAGGGATGGGAACGTTGGTGCGACAGTAGGTGGTTGTGCCAGTTGACGGTGCAGCGCGGCGCTAGTAGACGCCTGACGGTCGAGCTGATTCTTTAAGATTGTGACGGTCTCTTGTTGGGCCTGTAACGTTCCTTGGAGCGTTGCGATTTGGTTGCGTTGGGATTCGGCGAAGCCCTCAACACAACGGGTTTGGGCCTTGCCGGTATAACTGGAACACTCCCACGGTATGTGCGGCTCGCCCGCCTGGGCCGGTAGCCAGGCCAAGAGGATCCCCATCCCCATTGCTCCGATGAGGAGCTGTAGCTGCAGCCCTGCAGGCTTCCGAACAGACTCTCGTGGGTGGAAGTTGTGTTCGCTCATAGGTTTCTTCTTGGCAACGACTGGTATAAGCCTACCATGCGTTTGCTGATGAGAATAGGGGGTGATCTGGTTGGTCTTGTTCTGTTGGTTTGTCTCGTTTTCGTGTATCTGCTTGAATGAGCCAGACTCCTAGCAGGCTGTTGACAAAGTCCGCCAGCGGCGTTCTCGCGTCGCTCAGAGGCTCAACGTACAGCGGAGAGTACGCTTCGTCTCTTCGCTTGCTGCGGCCTTGCTGGACGGCCTTTCTGAACAGCCTGCGAGGAATATGGTTTCGGGTGCTGAAGTAATTCGTCAACAGCTTGCTAGATAGACCAGATGAGCCAGATCAACCCTTGGCCGTTGCGCCCTTGCTGAAGCCTCGCTAGAATCCGCCCATACCTATGCCCACACTCTCTTCATGATTCTCGGATTTGTCATCCTCTATCTGCTCCTGTCGGTGGGGATCGGACTCGCTGCTGCGAGGCGGGTCCATACCACGAAGGATTTTGCAGTGGCCGGTCGGAGTCTGCCGCTGCCGATCGTGATCGCGACGGTCTTTGCGACCTGGTTCGGCGCAGAGGCCGTACTCGGCATCTCGGCCACGTTTGTGAAGGAGGGGTTGCGGGGCGTCGTCGCCGATCCCTTTGGGTCGAGTCTCGCGTTGATCCTGGTCGGGTTATTTTTTGCTCCCCGTTTCTATCGGCTGAACCTCTTGACCGTCGGCGACTTCTATCGTCTGCGATACAACCGCGTGGTTGAGGTCCTCTGTGCCGTCTGTATTGCCGCGTCCTACATCGGATGGGTGGCTGCGCAGTTCAAGGTATTCGGATTAGTCCTGAATACGGTCACGGAGGGGGCAGTGAGCCAGCCGGTCGGGATGGTGATCGGCGCGGTGATCGTCCTGGTCTATACGACGTTCGGCGGCATGTTTTCCGTCGCCATTCTGGATTTTGTCCAAATCTCCGTGATCATGGGGGGGCTGCTCTATATCGCATCCGTGGTGAGTGGGTTGGCTGGGGGCGTGGACGTGGTCATCAGCCATGCCGCCCAAGCCGGCAAGCTCGAACTGTTTCCGCCGGCGACGTTCGCGGCCTGGATGCCCTTCGTTGGGGCTTGGGTGACGATGATGTTCGGGTCGATTCCCCAACAAGATGTGTTTCAACGTGTCACTTCGGCGAAGGATGAGCGCACGGCGGTGCGCGGGTCGCTGCTGGGTGGCACACTCTACTTCTGTTTCTGTTTTGTGCCGATGTTTCTCGCCTATGCGGCAACATTGATCGATCCGGCTCTGTTCAATATGCTCCTCGCCCAGGATTCTCAGCTGGTGTTGCCGACCTTAATCCTGCGCCACACTCCGGTCTTCGCGCAGGTTCTATTTTTCGGGGCGGTCCTTTCGGCAGTGATGAGCTGTGCC
>DATMXC010000035.1:0-3295 GCA_035561915.1 Gammaproteobacteria bacterium | reverse complement strand
GATCCGCTGAGCTTAACGGACCAACGCCTGGCGGTACTCATGAACCGGCTGGCGGAGATTCCGCATGTGCATACCCTGCGAGTCCATACGCGGCTGCCTATCGTGCTGCCTGCGCGGGTGAACGACGCCCTGCTCTCATGGCTGACAGGCGGCCGTCTCAGGCCGGTCATGGTCGTACACGTTAATCACGCCAACGAAATTGACGACGCGGTGCGCGCAGCGCTCGGCCGTTTCACCGCCGCGCATGTCCCGTTATTCAACCAGTCGGTCTTGCTACGCGGGGTGAATGACTCGGTCACAGCCCTGGCCGATCTCAGCCACGCCCTGTTTAACACCGGCGTAACACCTTACTATCTTCACATGCTGGACCGGGTGCAGCGAGCGGCTCACTTCGAGGTGGATGAGGTCACGGCCTGCCGCTTGCTGGACGAGCTGCGTCGAATCTTGCCTGGATACCTGCTGCCGCGCCTGGTGCGTGAGCGGGAAGGCGCGCCAAATAAGCTCCCGATTCCCGCACAGCCCACCTAAATAGTGTGAATGCTTGACACTCCACCCCTAATCGTTGAGCCTAGTAGGCTGTTGAAAAAGCCCTTCCATGGGCTTTTTCAACCCGGCCGCTCCAGCGCATCCCGGCGCCCGCGGCATTGGGGCGTCCTGCCAGGCACAAAGCGAAAAATGTCATTTTTCGCTTTGCCCCATTTTTTCAAACACATACGGCGTGTTTAAAAAAGGGCGGCCATCCCTGGGCCACACGCAGGCTGTTTTTTAACAGCCTGCTCCCGGCAATACTTGTGGCATAATTAGTGCAGTATAAAAGACCGCCATGAAGAAAGAAAATGTCCTCCGGCTGGTCATCATTGATGACTCCTCTAACGACGCCGAAATGATTACCAACGTGCTGCGCCGCGCCGGTTACGGCGTGCGCGCCATGCGCGTCACCGACGCCGAGAACCTGCAAACGGCCATTGACCAATCCGCGGATCTGATCCTGTGCGCTTCACAGTTAAGTGAATTCAGTCCGCTCGATGCGCTTCCCGTACTGAAGACGTCGGGCAAGGATATACCTTTTGTTGTGGTCTACGACAAAATCACCGATAAAACAATTTTGGAACTCATGCAGGCCGGGGCGCGCGACGTGGTACCCAAAGATCAGCCTGAACGCCTACAGTTTGTGGTAGGGCGTGAGTTTAACGACCTTGAAGAGCGGCGCGCCCATCGGCGCATTGACAAAATGTTCCGCGAGAGCGAGAAGCGCTGCCGCTCATTGCTCGACAGCTCCCGCGATGCGATCTCCTATGTCCATGAAGGCATGCACATCTACGCCAACGGGGTCTACCTGAATATGTTCGGCTACCAAAGTCTTGAGGATATCGAAGGCACCCCGATCATGGACATGGTCGCCGCCGAGGGTCATGCCCAATTCAAAGACTTCCTGCGCCAATACGCAAAGCAATCGGATGCCATGCAGCAAATAGAGATCCAAGGGGTACGCTCCGATGGTGCCCAATTCAACGTGGGCATGGAATTCACACCGGCCAGCATAGACGGCGAAATCTGTACCCAGATTATTATCCGGGATCTCTCACTCAGCAGCGAATTGGAGAGCCGGCTCAAATCCCTGAGCAAAGAGGATCTCCTCACCGGTCTTTATAACCGCCAACATTTTATGGAAGAACTGGACACGGCGGTCGCCAAGTCGGGTAACGGCGGAGAAGCCTGCGCCTTGCTCTATATCGGGCTCGATAACTTTTCAAAGATTCAAGAAAACGTCGGCATTGCCGCAAGCGATCTCGTGCTGGGTGATATCGCGGCGCTGTTGCGCGGTAAGGTGGGCGAGACCGACTTACCGGCCAGGTTCGGCGACGACGTCTTCACCATTTTAGTCCGCAATAAGGATGTGGGTCATGCGTTGAAACTGGCGGAAGAACTGCGCAAGGCCGTGGAAGAAAACGTCTCTGATGCGGGCGGACAATCGGTCACAACCACATGCACCATCGGCGTCATCCAGATCGGCGAAAATACACCTGATAGCCGCGAGATTTTGAACCGTGTCAGTAAGGCCTGCATGGCGACCCAATCCGGCGGCGGCAACAAGGTGCACCTCTATAACCCCGTACTGGAAGACCAAAGTGCCAAGGCAAGATTGCAGCAGTGGGTGAACCGCTTGCAGGATGCCGTCACGCATCAGCGGCTGCGCCTGAGCTATCAACCCGTCGTCAATCTACACGGCGCGCCTCAAGAACTCTATCAGGTGCTGCTGCGCATGCAGGATGAAAACCGCAATGAGATTCCCCCCGATGAGCTCATCGCGGCCGCCGAAGAGACAGGACTCAGCCCCGCCATAGACCGGTGGGTCATCGAACACGCGATCGAGGCGCTGGCCGCAAAACGGCGCAGCGGCGCCAAGACCCGCTTTTTTATCAAGCTCTGCGGAGAAACCATCAAGGACGAAAACCTGCTTCCCTGGCTTAGCGAACGTATCAAGACCGCAAGGCTGGAGGGAGACAGCCTCCTCTTCGAGGTCAACGAAAGCGCTGCGTTCCACTATCTAAAGAACACTCAAATCCTGATGAAGGGTCTAAAGGAATTGCATTGCCACTTCGCGCTGAGCCGTTTTGGCTGTGATGCAAATTCGATTAATAATCTCAAGCGTTACCCTGCCGGAATCACCTATCTAAAAATTGACAGCTCCCTGCTCACCAACATGGCCGCTAATCCACAAAACCAGACTATGATAAAGACCATCAACGAAGCCGCTCATGCGGCAAACATAATGAGCATCGCCGAGCGCGTGCAGGACGCCGGAAGCCTCGCCGTGTTGTGGCAGTTGGGTGTGGATTACGTGCAGGGCTATTACCTGCAAAAGCCGAGCGAATCGCTGGATTATGATTTTTCGGGTGAGGGGAGTTAAAAGCAGGGGAAAGGGGAAAGAATAAAGGGAAATTGTTTTCTGGTTCTTTCCCCTTTCCCCTGTTTTAATCTAACACATGCGACACCAGGCCATCGGCGAGCTTCGGCTCGAACCACGTAGACTTGGGCGGCATCACCTCTCCGCTATCCGCCACCGCCATGAGCTGGTCCATACCGGTGGGAAACAGTGAACAGGCCACCGCCATTTCACCGGAATCCACGTGCCGTTCTAATTCCTGCAAACCTCGAATACCGCCCACAAAATCTATCCGCTTGTCACGCCGAGCGTCGGTGATACCGAGTATCGGCGCGATCAGATGATCGGCGAGCAGGCTCACGTCGAGTTGGGCCACAGGATTGTTGGCCGGGATGAATTGCGGCTGAA
>DATMXC010000034.1:0-4135 GCA_035561915.1 Gammaproteobacteria bacterium | reverse complement strand
TGGCACAACTACACCTTCCTGGTGGCGCGTGAGATCATCGGATTCATCGTAGTCGTTGGGTTGTACGGCCTGTTTCTTAGATACCAGAAACTGAGCGAGACCGATCCCTCACCCGCGATCGCGCGCACCTTCCGCAATATTACCCTATTGATCCCCTTTGCCTATGTCCCTTACGCAACCATGGTGGCATGGGATTTCGAAATGACCCAGATGCCCGGCTGGCACAGTGCGAGCTACGGCGCCTACCACTTCGTCAGCAATTTCCACGCCTCGCTGGGGTTCCTGGCGATATTGCTGTTTGTGTTGAGCCGCTCCGGCAAGCTGGTCAAGCCCCTGCCGGAATTCGTGTTCAACTACATGGCGCAGTTTATGTTCGCCTTCACTATTTTGTGGACCTATCTGTTCTTCACGCAGTTCCTCATCATGTGGTACGGACGTTTCCCCGAAGAGACCATCCGTTTCTTCAACATGATGTACGGCGGGCCGATGCAGCCCAACATGGAGGCCGGCGGCTACTCGCCGCTGTGGTGGACGTTTTTTACCCTCAAGTTCATCGTTCCGTTCACGACCTTCCTGTTCACCGCCAATAGGCACAATCCGGTGGTCATCATCACCGTCGCGTCAGGCATCCTGCTCGGTACCTGGATTGAGCGCTATACCTGGATATCCGGTTCCGTGGACCCGAAGCTCTATCACTTCCCCATGACCTCGATCTTCGACATCGTGGTCACGGTGGCATTAGCAGTTGTGGTCTTTTTTGCGATACGCTGGTCGCTGAACCGCGCCGGACTGGTGAGGCCGTAATCTTCCCGCCTAACAGATTGATACAAAACTCGTTTTGCATCAATCTGTGAGCGTGCTACCATCCTCACTGCCGACTAGCAGGCAGTGAGGACACTCATGCGCATCCGTAATCTTCTATCATTTCTGATCAAGTCCGTCATCACCGGACTCGCCGCCGCGTTTATCATCGTGGCCTTATACCCCGGTCTGCTCAAGAAGGGCGATACGGTCGTGGAGGTCAAGGAAAATACCCGCCCGGCGGCTGTACCCTCGGCTTCGGGCCTATCCGGATTCGCGCCCAGTTCCTACGCAAGGGGAGTAGGTCAGGCCGCGCCCTCGGTAGTGAATGTCTTTACGACCAAGGTCGTCACCCAGCGCCCGCACCCGTTTCTGGACGACCCCTTCATGCAGCGCTTTTTGGGCGACAACCCCCAGTTCGCCCCGCGGCAACGGCTCGAAAGCAGCCTCGGATCGGGAGTCATCATCAGTGACAAAGGCTACATCATCACCAATAACCATGTGATAGACGGCGCCGACTAAATCCAGATCGCGCTCAGCGACGGACGCAGCGCCCAAGCGCAAGTAGTGGGTAGCGATCCCGAGACCGATGTGGCGGTATTAAAGATAGAAATGGATAAACTGCCCAGCATCGTGATCGGCCAGTCGGATGCCCTGCAGGTAGGCGACGTGGTACTCGCCATCGGCAATCCCTTCGGCGTGGGACAGACCGTCACCCACGGCATCGTCAGTGCCACGGGGCGTAACCATCTCGGCATCAACACCTTTGAGAACTTCATCCAGACCGACGCCGCGATCAATCCGGGCAACTCGGGCGGCGCGCTCGTCAACACCGAAGGTGAGCTGATCGGCATCAACACCGCGATCTTTTCGCGCAGCGGCGGCTCGCAAGGGATAGGCTTCGCCATCCCCCTGAGCCTCGCCCGCGGCGTCATGGAACAGATCATCGAACACGGCCGCGCCATCCGCGGCTGGCTCGGGGTAGGGGTACAGGCCATCACGCCCCAGCTCGCAGAATCGTTTGGCCTGGGCGGTGACGTGAAGGGCGTAATCATCTCGGGCGTGCTACCCAGTAGTCCGGCCGATCAGGCTGGCATCAAGCCCGGCGACATCGTCACCCAGATCAACGACAAAGCCATCACCGAACCAGCAGAACTCCTGAGCACCGTCGCCCAAACCGCCCCCGGCGAAGACATCAAGATCGTCGGCCTGCGCAACGGCAGCGCCTTCGATCTCCAAGCCAAGGTGGCCGAGCGCCCGACACGCAGCCCGTAGCTCGTATGCAACGGGAGCTTACGATTACCCACAAATCGCGCCCACTTCGGGATACGCTTTACGACGGTGGGGCGAATTGTTAGAGGAGGGGGTGATGTGCATCTTGGTTAGACCTGACCATAATCCGTGCTGATCCGTGCCACACCGAGTATGGTTACCCCATGTCGAAATTGCGCAACAGGAAGGCTTGCATTATTCAACCATCAGCAAGATTCTGAAAGGCGAGTGATGAGAGGTGGCTTATATGTCAAGACTTCACCCTAGTTACCCTAGGTATCTCTCGTTCACTTCGGCCATGTTTGTAGTAGGGGTTTGTTTTGCACCGCAATTATTCGCCAAACATGTTTACCAAGGTTGTGTTGTAAATGGCTTAGGTGAGCGTTTATCAGGTGTAGCTATTACTGCGTATCAGCTCACTAAAGTTGCAGGTGATTGGAAACGACATAACCTAGCCAGCACAAAAACAGATAGACGGGGCGTTTATCAGCTTAGTATCTCAATCGCGCCGGAGGATGTAACGCTTGAATTCGAAAAAACAGGATTCCCAAAGCTCGGCGCAAGTGCGGGGTCAGCGAGCTACTATTCCGGCGAGCGTTGCTTCGTTCTACAGCGATACTACTCGTTGAATCAGGTTGAGCGGTTGCGGGAATTATCGGGCCAGGAACGACGCAACGCTTTAAGAACAATTTTAGCAGGACGACCCTCCACCGATGAATCCAACCCTCTTACTGAGGTGTCATTATATTTTTCTCTGGGCGCCAGCCTCGTTGACGACTTAAGAACCATAACAAAAGAAGCTGCCCTACAAGAGAAAGCAACTCATTGGTTGAGTGTGCTTGATCCTAGTTATCCAGCTAAACACAGTTATAAGCGTGGTGAGACGATTGTTGCTGACTCATTCGACGAAGCAATTTCACGCCTCGGTGCCCTCATGTCTGAAAATCAAGCTAAAGCTAGGTTTTCAGAGCTGCGAAGAATTCCTCGTGAGGAAGACGGTGCAGTATTGCTGAATTCAATGACTAAGTGCAACACTCGCGACGAAAGGCTTCCGCGGGTGTTAAGTAGTTAAGGCACTTTCGCGGTCGATTATTAAGACGCCGCTCGACATGCTTTATCTCACGTTTAGAGAGTCCGGTAAAGTCTGTGCCTTTTGGGAAGTAGCGCCGCACGAGGCCGACACTGTTTTCGACGGTACCCTTCTCCCAACTGCGGTAGGGTTCGCAGAAGAAGGAACGGGTGCCGAGCGCGGCATTGATGTCCTGATGGTCGGTGTTCTCGGTGCCGTTGTCATAGGTCAATGTACGGCGTAACGACGTCGGGTATTGCGCCAGGGTGCGATTCACGGCGAGGCGCATGGAGCGGGCAGAGCGACGCGGCAGGCGTTGTAGTTTGATGTAGCGGGTCTTGCGCTCGGCGAGTACGGCCAAGGCGGCGGGCCCCTGACGGGAGACGGCGGTATCGACCTCCCAGTGGCCGGCCTGGCGGCGCAGTATGATAGGGGCCGGGCGCTGCGCGAGTGGAACACGGCCTGGGATATGGGATTTTCGATGTTTGCGGCTATGACCGCGCGGCAAGCGCTTACGATGGGCGCGGGTCAGGTGCGGGATCAGGGTGCGGGCGTCGGAGTAGAGCCATTGGTAGATGGCTTCGTGGCTGATCGTAGGCAATCGCGTCTGATGCCGGAGCCGGCCTGCGATCAACTCCGGCGACCAGCCCAGTTTCAGGCGTGTACGCACATGATGGCGCAGAGCCGCTGATTTGAGACGCGGCCGCTGATGGCTAAGACGCCAGCGTTGTCGGGCGCGGGCATGCGCCTTATGCGGGAGGTAATAGCCTCGGTGTAGCGGCGGCGCGTTGCGCTGTAACTCGCGGGAAAGGGTCGAAGGGTTGCGCTGAAGCTGTCGGGCGATGGATCGAAGAGAAGCCCCTTGGCTGCGCAGTACGGCGATTATATCTCGTTCATGTTTTGATAGGTGGCTGTATTGTTTAGGCATAGTCCGCGCATCGTAGCGCGGATGCCTTCATTCACTAGGTGTTGCACTTTGAGATTGAACTTGGG
>DATMXC010000033.1:0-2609 GCA_035561915.1 Gammaproteobacteria bacterium | reverse complement strand
CTGCTTGTCTTGGTTCTCGTCGTCGCGGGGGCGCTCTATTCCGTGCCCAATCTGTATGGCGAGGACCCGGCCTTGCAGGTAAGCCCCACTCGCACCACAAAGGTGGACAACGCGATCCTCGCCAGGGTGGAGGATCTCCTCAAGCAGGACGCGCTGAGCTATAAGTCCATCGTTCTGGATACGCACGGGTTGCTGGTGCGCTTTGCCGATACCGAGACGCAACTGAAGGCCAAGGACAAGGTCAAGACGGCCCTGGGCAATGACTACGTGGTCGCCCTGAATCTTGCCCCCAGTACGCCAGGCTGGCTCACCGCCATCAAGGCCTTGCCCATGTACCTCGGCCTGGATTTGCGCGGTGGTGTGCACTTCCTGATGGAAGTGGATATGGGTGCCGCCGTCAAACAGTCCGAAGAACGTTACGCAGGCGATCTGCGTACTCTGTTCCGCGATAAAAAATTGCGTTATGTGACGATCACGCGCACCAACAAGGGTGTAGAGATCAAATTCCGCACCCGTGAGGAACGCGACCAGGCGCGGGATGCAGCACATAAGGAATATGACAGTCTGGTGCTCCGGGAAGAGGACAGCGGCAACGATTATTATCTCTACGCGAGCTTGAGCGAGGCCGATCAGCGCGAGGTGCGCAAGCTGGCCCTGCAGCAGAATATCACCACGCTGCGCAACCGCGTGAACGAACTGGGCGTGTCAGAGCCTGTGATCCAGCAACAAGGTCAGGACAGGGTGGTCGTGCAGCTCCCCGGCGTGCAGGATACCGCGCGTGCCAAGGAGATCCTGGGCGCCACCGCCACCTTGGAGTTTCGCATGGTGGATGAGGGGCACAGCGTCGAAGACGCGGTCGCCGGGCGTGTGCCTGCAGGTGCGCGGCTCTACAAAAAGCGTGAGGGCGGCCAGGTTCTGCTGAAGAATCAGGTCATACTCACCGGCGATTACATCACCGATGCCGCATCCGGCATCGAGCAGCGCAACGGCAGTCCGGCGGTGTTCATCACCCTGGATGGCAAGGGCGCCGCTATGTTCAGCAACGCCACCAAGGAGAACGTCGGGAAGGCGATGGGCGTGGTGTTTATCGAAAACAAGACCGAGACGCGCACCGTGGACGGTAAGCAGGAGAAGGTCCGCAGCAAGGTCGAGGAGGTCATCAACGTCGCGGTGATTCAGGAACAGCTCGGCAAACGCTTCCAGATCACCGGTCTGGACAGCACCACCGAGGCGCGCAATCTCGCGCTGCTGCTGCGCGCCGGCGCGCTCGCCGCGCCGCTCGAGATCGTCGAGGAGCGCACGGTCGGCCCCAGCCTGGGCGCCGAAAACATCACCAAGGGCTTTGATTCCACGCTGATCGGATTCGCCGCGATTGCGCTGTTCATGACGGTTTACTACTACTTCTTCGGCGTGATCGCCAGCATCGCACTCGCCGTCAACGTGCTGTTGCTGATCGCCGTGCTGTCTCTGTTACAGGCGACACTCACCTTGCCCGGTATCGCCGGTATTGCGCTTACCGTCGGCATGGCGATAGACGCCAACGTGCTTATCTTCGAACGCATCCGCGAGGAACTGCGCAACGGCAATAGCCCGCAAGCCAGTATCCATGCCGGCTATGACCGCGCCTTCGATACCATCGTAGACTCCAACATCACCACGCTGATTGCGGGTTTTGCGCTGTTCATGCTCGGTTCCGGCCCGGTACGCGGTTTCGCCGTGACCCTGTGCATCGGTATCCTGACCTCTATGTTCAGCGCCGTGATGGTGTCGCGCGCCGTCGTTAATTTACTCTATGGCGGGCGGCGCAAGCTCGCCAAGCTCAGTATATAAAGAGGGCTGGACATGGAATTTTTTAGAATCAAGCGCGACATTCCGTTCATGAGCTACGGCCGGCTCACCGCGGTGATTTCAGCACTCACCTTTCTTGCCGCCGTAGTGTTCCTTATCGTGCGGGGCCTCAACCTCAGCATTGAGTTTACCGGTGGTACACTTGTCGAGGTGCGCTATCCTCACGCTGCGGAACTGCAAAAAATCCGCGCCGATCTGACGAACGGCGGGTTTCATGACGCCTCCGTTCAAAACTTCGGTACCGCACAAGATGTGATGATACGGCTTCCTGCTAAAAAGGGTGTCAGCAGTGCAAAACTCAGCGAGGGTATCCTGGCGAGCTTGCGCCAGCAGGATAGCGGCGTCGAATTGCGGCGCGTGGAGTTTGTCGGCCCCCAGGTCGGCGAGGAACTGATCAACGACGGCGGGCTGGCGCTGATACTGGTCTCGATAGGCATTATGCTCTATCTCGCCATCCGCTTCGAATGGCGCTTTGCAGTCGGCGCTATCGTCGCCACGGCGCATGACGTGGTGATTGTTTTGGGTCTGTTTGCGCTGTTTCAGTGGGAGTTTTCGCTCACCGTGCTGGCGGCGGTGCTGGCGATCCTAGGCTATTCGGTGAACGACACCGTGGTGGTGTTTGACCGGATACGTGAAAACTTCCGCAAGATGCGCAAAGGCACTATCGCGGAGATTATAGACAACGCCATCACCCGCACCTTGAGCCGTACCATCATGACGCACGTCACCACCCAGCTCATGGTGTTCTCCATGCTATTCCT
>DATMXC010000032.1:0-2167 GCA_035561915.1 Gammaproteobacteria bacterium | reverse complement strand
ACGTGGGCGTAGTGGCGCTTGGCGCTTTGGTATTCGACGTGGGCGGTGGCGATGGTGATGCCGCGCGCGCGCTCTTCGGGGGCGGCGTCGATCTGGTCGTAGGCCTTGTATTCACCGCCGTGCAGCCCTGCCATGACTTTGGTCAATGCCGCCGTCAGGGTGGTCTTGCCATGATCGACGTGGCCAATGGTGCCTACGTTTAAATGCGGCTTGGTCCGCTCAAATTTTGCCTTGGACACAGTACTCTCCTCTTAGGATGCTTTCTTGATGACGGCTTCTGCGATACTGTTAGGTGCTTCAGCGTATTTCACGAATTCCATCGAATAGGTGGCGCGCCCCTGCGTCGCGGAACGAAGATCGGTGGAATAGCCAAACATCTCCTTGAGCGGCACCTCGGCGGTGACGACCTTGCCGGAAGGCGAGTCGTCCGTGCCTTGCACCAGTCCACGCCTGCGGTTGAGATCACCCATCACCACGCCGAGATAATCCTCGGGGGCCACTACCTCGACTTTCATGATCGGCTCTAGCAACACCGGACTGGCCTTCTTCACGCCCTCTTTAAGCCCCATGGAGCCTGCGATTTTGAACGCCATTTCGTTCGAGTCCACATCATGATATGAACCGTCGAAGATCGTGACGCGGATGTCCACCAGCGGGAACCCGGCGATGACGCCGTTCTTCATCTGTTCCTGCACGCCCTTATCCACGGCCGGGATATATTCCCTGGGCACCACACCGCCGACGACGCCGTTGACGAACTCATAGCCCGTACCGGCCGGCAGCGGCTCGATCTTGAGCCAAACATGGCCGTACTGACCGCGTCCGCCGGATTGGCGCACAAACTTACCTTCCTGTTCGACGGCCTTGCGGATGGTCTCGCGGTAGGCGACCTGCGGCGCGCCGACATTGGCTTCGACGCTGAATTCGCGCTTCATACGATCCACGATGATTTCCAGATGCAGCTCACCCATGCCGGAGATGATGGTCTGACCGGACTCTTCGTCGGTGTGTACCCGGAACGAAGGGTCTTCGGCGGCGAGTTTGCTGAGCGCAACGCCCATCTTCTCCTGGTCAACCTTGGTCTTGGGCTCGACGGCGACGGAAATCACCGGCTCCGGAAACTCCATACGCTCCAGAGTAATAATCTGCTTGATGTCGCACAGGGTATCGCCGGTACTGACGTTCTTGAGGCCGATCGCCGCGGCGATATCGCCGGCGCGCACCTCTTTGATCTCCTCGCGGTTATTGGCGTGCATCTGTACGATACGGCCGATGCGCTCCTTGCTGTCCTTGACCGGGTTGTACAAGGCGTCACCGGAATTCAATACACCTGAATAGACCCTGAAAAAGGTCAGTGTACCGACGAATGGGTCGGTCGCAATCTTGAAGGCCAACGCCGAGAACGGTTCTTCATCCGAGGCATGGCGCTCAGCGAGGGTTTCCGCGGCGTCGTCCAAATGACCTTTAATCGGGGGTTTGTCTACAGGGGAAGGCAGGTATTCGATGACGGCGTCCAGCATGGCCTGTACGCCCTTGTTCTTGAACGCGGAGCCGCACAGTACCGGTACGATCTCGGACTGCAGGGTGCGCGTGCGCAGGCCCGTTTTGATTTCCTCAATCGTCAGCTCGACCCCGTTGAGGTATTTATCCATCGTCTCTTCGGAGCCTTCTGCGGCAGCCTCGACCAACTTTTCACGCCACTCTTTGCAGGCAGCCAGCATGTGGGCCGGGATTTCGCGCTCATCGAACTTCATGCCCTGGGTGGCGTCGTCCCAATAAATGGCCTTCATCTTGACCAGATCCACCACGCCCTCGTATTTCTCTTCCGCGCCTATGGGCAATTGCAGGGGTACCGCATTGGCACCGAGGCGTTTTTTGATCTGCTCCACGACGCGCAGGAAATCGGCGCCGGCGCGATCCATCTTGTTGACGAAGGCCAGCCGCGGTACGCCGTATTTATTGGCCTGCCGCCAGACGGTTTCGGATTGCGGTTCCACGCCGCCGACCGCACAGAACAACATGCAGGCGCCGTCCAGCACACGCAGGGAACGCTCGACTTCAATGGTGAAGTCCACGTGGCCCGGGGTGTCAATGATGTTGACGCGGTGCTCGGGAAAGTTCTTGCCCATGCCGCTCCAGAAACAGGTGGTCGCGGCGGAGGTGATGG
>DATMXC010000031.1:0-18203 GCA_035561915.1 Gammaproteobacteria bacterium | reverse complement strand
TGGGCGGCCGGGTTGCCCGTACCCGGCGCCCCGCCCAACTTTAATCCCGCGCGGGTGATTAACGTCAGCCTAGGCAGCGAGGCTACCTGTCCGGCCGCTTACCAAGACGCGATCAATGCGGCCTTGATGGCCAACGCCAGTGTGATTGTCGCGGCTGGTAACGAGACTACCAATGCGGCGCTCAGCTCCCCTGCCAATTGTAATGGCGTCATCACCGTCGCGGCTACCCGGCGCTCAGGAGACCTGGCGAGCTACAGTAATTTCGGCGCCAGCGTGGAAGTCGCGGCGCCAGGAGGTGAAGGGCCAGAAGGGGAAATTGATGCGATCGGCTCCACCAACAATGCAGGCCTCTTTACGCCTTCTGACTACATCGAGTGGTCATTATTCGGTACCAGCTTTGCTGCCCCCCAGGTTGCCGGTATCGCCTCGCTCATGCTCTCCGTCAATCCCGCCTTGACCCCTGCATGGATCACCTACCTGATTCAAATCACGGCCCGTCCCTTTGCCCCCGGAACCCTTTGTGCCTTTTATTACCCTGTTTGTGGTGCGGGCATTATTGATGCAGGTGCCGCGGTAGCGGCGGCGCGCCGACAGGCCTCGACAGGCCCCCAACCCGGCTGGTGGTGGAATCCCGACCAGAGCGGCCGCGGCTTCACTATTGAGGTGCGGGGCAGCAATCTGTTCATGGCGGGCTATCTTTACGCGGACAATGGCCGCGCCACCTGGCTGGTTTCCGCCGGCGCCATGACCAATGCCAGCAGCTACAGCGGCCCGCTGATGGCCTTTGGCGGTGGTCAAACCCTCACCGGTGCATATAAATCCAACACACTAACAAACCCTAATGTAGGCACTATCACCCTGCAATTCAGCAATGCCCGTCACGGCACCCTCACCTGGCCGGGCGGGACCATGCCCATTGAGCGGTTCCCCTTTGGCTCAGGCACGGCCAGCTTCCAGCCCGAGTCCGGCTGGTGGTGGAATGAGGCCGAGAGCGGGCGCGGCTTCGCCATCGAGGTGCAGGGCAACAACCTGTTTATGGCGGGTTACATGTACGATAGCAGCGGCAATCCTATCTGGTATGTCTCGTCAGGTGGTATGACTTTTTCGAACCTCTATCAAGGCAGTTGGCTGCAATTTGCCAATGGCCAGACCTTGACGGGGACTTACCAACCGCCCAGCCAGCCGCCCGCTAATGTGGGTGCGCTAACCTTACAGTTCACCAGCGCTACGACAGCCATTCTTACCCTGCCCAATGGAAGGCAGATTCCGTTGACGCGATTCTTGTTTTAAGGAGAGATGTGGCCTAAGTGATTGAAATAAAACGATTCATAATCGTAATGGCGGAGTGAACTTTTTTGAGGTAGCTTAGTCTTACAAATTGAGCGCTTAGCGCTCCCCGTTTTCTCCCTAAACGGGTTAATTGTCCGGTGTCCCCCACCCGGACAATTGTTTGGCCCCGGTTCTTCCCCCCTTAGAACCGGGGCTTTTTTTATCCTAAAACGGCGTTTCACCACAGAGGGCGCGGAGAACGCAAAAAGATTCAAGCGGTTAGCTTCACAAGCCTGCTCACCCAGCGGGTGACGCAGCGCAACAAGCTAAGGACTTGCTTTTCCTCCGTATCCTCTGCGTCCTCTGCGGTTCAAGAGCTTTTTTTAGGTTTATAGTTCCAGCCAACTCGCCAAACGCTTTTTCGCTTCGTCGATCCCCATTTTCTTTAAGACAGAGAATGCCTGTACTTCAAAAAGCGGTTGAGATTCAACGCCCTGTTTAACATAGCCAGGATAACGCTGAGTTAAGCCAGCGGTTACATGGCGTAAAGCGAGATGCATGGCGGACCTGCTCAACTTATCGGCCTTGCTGAGCAGGATGTAGACCGGCAGCCCCCCCTCGAAACAGGCGTCGAGCCACTCCAGGTCCGCCGGGGTCATGGGATGGCGGATGTCCATGATGAGCACCAGGCCGCACAGCGATTGCCGGCTTGCCAAATACTGCTCCAGGGTATGCTTCCAATGACGCCGGCTCTGCTCTGGGGCCTTTGCATAACCATAGCCGGGGAGGTCCACCAGGCGGCGCTCCGGCCCTAGTTCAAAAAAATTTAGCTGCTGGGTGCGGCCGGGGGTCTTGCTGACACGCGCCAGCGACTGTATCCCGGTGAGGGCGTTGATGGCGCTCGATTTGCCCGCATTTGAGCGGCCTGCAAAGGCGATCTCCCTCCCCGTATCGGGAGGCGCTTGGGCGAGCGTGTGAGCGCCGGATATAAAGCGCGCGGTCGGAAAGCGTGGCGGCATAGGTGAGGCGTTAGAGAAAAGTGAGGCGTGAGGAGTTAGACGTAAAAAAGACGTAGGTCAGGCTGCAAAGCTGCCTGACATATTTCATCACTCCTCACCTTCATTTAGGCCCCGCGCCGTAGATATACTTTGCAAACGTCGCCAAATCCATGCTGACGCGGCGGATCAAATGATCCAGGCTGATGATGGCGTGCTCTAACAGGTTCACGGCGATGAAGGGGTGTTCAATACGCAGCCGTTGATATTTGGCGCGAGGGAGCTTGAGCACCTGCGTGTCTTCGCTCATCGCACGCATCTGCACCAGGCGTGGCTTGCGGTCGAAGAACGACATCTCGCCCATCAGCTCGCCTTCCTTCATGCGGCCGACCTCGATCTCTTCCCCACCCTCGTTATACATCAGCGCCGCTTCGCCCTTTACGACGAAATACAGCGCCTCGCCTACCTCTCCGATATTGGCAATGATGTCTTTCTTGTGAAAGCTCACCAGCTCGGTATAATCGAGCAGGGTGTTGACCTCCTTGAGGGTCAGGGACTCGCATAGATATTGCTGGTTGAGAAATTGACTGAGGGCGATTTGTTCCGAGGTCATGGCTAGGCTCCTTAATTCTTATTAAATATAGCATAAAGACTCTGCGGCAAACGAACAACCCGTCCCGCGACACAACATAAAACCACACCATGAAAGCCGCCGAACTGTTTGTCAGATGTATAGAGAATGAAGGCGTGGAATACATCTTCGGCATCCCCGGCGAGGAGAATCTCGCGGTCATGGACGCCCTGCTGGATTCTCCCATCAAGTTTATCACTACCCGTCACGAGCAGGGCGCGGCCTTTATGGCCGATGTGTACGGGCGGCTGACGGGCAAGGCAGGCGTGTGCCTTTCCACCCTGGGACCGGGCGCCACCAACCTGGTCACCGGCGTGGCCGACGCCAATATGGATCGCGCCCCGCTGGTCGCCATTGCCGGCCAGGCCAGCACCACCCGGCTGCACAAGGAATCGCATCAGGTGTTGGATATGGTGAATATGTTTCAACCGATCACCAAATACGCCACCCAGATCCTGGAACCCGAGATCATCCCGGAGGTGGTGCGGAAGGCCTTCAAACTCGCCCAGGCAGAAAAGTCGGGCGCCTGTTTTATTGAATTTCCCGAGAACATCGCCGCACTGGAAGTGGCCGAAGCGCCGCTGCGGCGTCAGGCGGCGACGCCGCCGGAGCCTCCCGCCGGCCGGGTGCATGAGGCCGCTGCGCTCATCTCTGCCGCGCGCAATCCGATCATCCTGGCCGGTAACGGCGTGGTGCGCGCGGGCGCCTCGCGTGAGCTTGCCGACTTCGCCAACCGGCTCAATATCGGCGTCGCTAATACCTTCATGGCCAAGGGGGTGATCCCCTTCAAACATCCCATGGCGCTCGGCAGCGCCGGCCTGCAGGCGCGCGATTACGTGAGCTCCGGTTTCGAGGAGGCCGATGTCATCATCTGCGTGGGCTACGACTTGGTCGAATATCACCCTTATCTGTGGCATCCCACCCGTGACCGCAAGATCATACACATAGACATGTCCCCTGCCGAGGTGGATGCGAGTTACGTTGTCGAGGTCGGAGTGGTGGGGGACATCAAGCTGAGCCTCGACCGGATCGCGGCGCTCGCCACACCGCATGCCGGTCACCAGCTTCGCAGCCTGCGTAGTGCGCTCAAGGAGGAGATGGTCTTGCACAGCAACGACAGCGATTTTCCCCTCAAGCCGCAAAAGATCATCTGGGATTTGCGTACCGCGTTGGGACTGGAGGACATCGTAGTCTGTGACGTGGGCGCGCACAAAATGTGGATGGCGCGCATGTTTCGTTGCGAATATCCCAATACCTGCATCATCTCCAACGGTTTTGCGAGCATGGGCATCGCGGTGCCGGGCGCCATCGCGGCGAAGCTCGCGCGCCCCGGCCGCGCGGTGGTGGCGGTCACCGGTGATGCGGGATTTCTCATGAATTCGCAGGAAATCGAAACCGCCATGCGCATCAAGACGCCTATCGTGATCCTGGTCTGGACGGACAACGCCTACGGCCTCATCCAGTGGAAGCAAATGAATTGTTTCGGGCGCGAATCCCATGTACGCTTCGGTAATCCTGACTTCGTCAAATATGCCGAGGCCTTCGGCGCCAGGGGTTACCGGATCGAGCGGGCGGAGGATCTGTTGCCCACCCTGAAACGGGCGCTCGCCGATAACACGGTGAGTATTATTGATTGTCCTGTAGACTACAAAGAAAATATCAAACTCGCTGAAAAACTGGGTGAGATGATTTGTCCGCTATGAGCCAGACTGCTATGGAGCCGCAGCCGCATAAAGTGCTACGGCTGCAACTGCGCCTGCTGAGTTACAACATTCAGGCGGGTATGGCGTCCACGCGTCCGCATCACTATGTCACGCAAAGCTGGAAGCATCTCCTGCCTCATGCGCAGAGTCTCGGTAATCTGGACAAGATCGCCCATCTCATCAGCGACTTCGACATCGTCGCCTTGCAGGAGGTGGATGCCGGCAGTTTTCGCAGCGGGTTTGTGAATCAGGCTGAATATCTGGCGACCAAGGGACATTTTCCTTATTGGTACTGCCAGACCAATCGGGATCTCGGCCAGTTCGCCCAGCACAGCAATCTCCTGCTCAGCCGGTTTCGCCCCAGCGCGGTGGCCGAGCACAAGCTCCCGGGCTTCATCCCCGGACGCGGCGTCATGGTGGCCCGCTACGGCAGTCCGGGTGAAGAACTGATTGTGTTTCATGTGCACCTAGCCCTCGGCAAACGGGCGCGCCTGTTGCAGCTTGAGTACATCGGCAGATTAGTCAATGACCATGAGCATGTGGTGCTGATGGGTGATCTGAATTGCCAGTTGCACAGCCGCGAGATGGATATCCTTTTCAAGCGTACACACTTGCGAGAACCGGAATACCGGATCAAGACCTTTCCCAGTTGGCGGCCGCAACGCAATCTGGATCACATCCTGGTGACGCCGTCCCTGGAGGTCAGCAACCCACGGGTGTTGCATTCCAGTCTATCCGATCACCTGCCGATCTCTGTTGAGGTGGGTCTTCCAGAGGGTATAAGTTTGGGTGCTTGCTAGTATCGGAACCTCTGATTAAGTTAAAGGTTCCTGCGGTGCAGGGATGCACCGCCATGTTTCAAACACGAAAGTGTTTGAAAAATGAAGAAAAGCACCCTAAGAATTCATAGGGCCACGTTTTTGCTTTTCGTGCTCTGAGAAGTCCAGGATGGACTTATTTAGAGCTTCTTATCAGGCGCAGTAGGGGGTAGTAGTGGCTGAAGAGATTGAAAGTATTGCTCGCTGGAAGCAGAAGTATTACGACAGCCTGGAGCAGGCCGAGCGTAAGGAAAAACAGTGGTCTGAAGTTGAAGGACTGCTACGGCGCTGTATCACCCGCCTCACGATGGTGGCGAGCGGCAGCGACCCCGATTTCAATCAGCAAATAGAAACCTTGCGTAACGCGATCCGCGACGGCCGCGATAGTCTCGGGTTAAAGAATCTTATCGAACGCCTCGGCGATGCGGTATTGCGGCAGGACCGGCAGAGCGGCGCCGGCAAAAGCTCTGGCCCCGAGCCCGGCGAAGTCTTGCTTGAGCTGCTCGACGCGCTTAGTTTTCCTCGGGGAATGGGGAGAAAGGTCAAGGCACTGCGTATGCGCCTTGGTGACAAGGATGCAAAAAACGACAAGGCGCTGCCCAAGGATTTTGCTGAACTGGTGCGCGAGGCTCTTACGTTAGCGGCCTCGGAAGGCGCAGAAGAAACCTCCGAAGGTCGCAAAGCAGAACAGCGTTCTGACACACCCAAGGCGGGGCTATTCGGCAGATTGTTTGGTAAGGCCGATGATCCTGCGCCGGCCGCAGTGCCTGAGCTTGCCGAACAACGGCCCGCTGCCGCAGCCCCGCCCGTGCAACCCGCTAAATCGGGGAAGGTACCGGATGGCGTTGATCTTATCTCAAGGTTGCTGAACAGTCTCATCTTACCGGCGTCCTCACAGCCGCGTCTGGTGATATTAAAGCAGCAGGCCACGGCGGACCTTGTCGTGTCCGAGTGGGAGCGCCTTACCGACGACATCGCCGCTCTTATCAGCGCATCGTATCGTCTACAAAATCAAGAAGCGCAACCTCTTGAACAACCCACCCCGCTCGCTCTGCATGAGGTATTGGTGCAACTACTCGAACGGTTGGAGATCACCAGTCAGGACGTGCGTATCGAGTCATTAAAGACCCGTCTGGAACAGCAGGTCAGTGACGAGGAATTGCCGGTGATACTCGAAACCATTGCTGATCTGGTGGTGGATGAACGCACCAGGGTGCAGCGCGAAAAGCAGGAGATCGAAGGTTTCCTTAAACAGCTCACCGAGAGATTGCAAGATCTGGACTCGCAATTGCAAGGCAGTGAACGAGTGCGCGTCGAGGCCTTGTACGGTGGGCGTAGACTGGGTGAGGTGATCCAGGCCCAGGTGCAGGGTATGGCCAGCAATGTGCAGGAGGCCGCTGACCTCGGCCAGCTAAAACTCATGATCGGAGAACGTATCGAGGCTATCCACCAGCATCTGAATGAATACCGCCGCGCCGAGGAGCAACGTGCCGAACAGGCCGAACATCACGTTCAGACCCTGACTGAAAAATTGCAACACATGGAGCATGAAACCAGCGTGCTACGCTCTCACCTGCAGGAAGAGCATACGCTGGCATTGCTGGATAGTCTGACAGGGATACACAATCGTCTGGCCTATCGGGAACGTCTGGAGCAGGAATACGCACGCTGGAAGCGCTACCAAACCCCACTCACGCTGATAGTCTGGGATGTAGACCGCTTCAAAAAGATCAATGACACATATGGCCACAAGTCTGGCGACAAGGCCCTCGTCACTATCGCGCAATTGTTCAAGGAGCAGATTCGTGAGACCGATTTTCTAGCGCGTTACGGTGGTGAGGAATTTGTCGTCCTGTTGCCGGCGACGCCGCTCGATACCGCAGCGCTGGTCGCCGAGAAGCTGCGCGCCGCCATTGAAAGCTGCCACTTCCACTTTCGTGACGAGGATGTTCCCATCACCATTTCCGGTGGCCTTGCCCAATGCGCCACTGACGACACCCCGGAAACCCTGTTCGAGCGTGCAGACGCCGCGATGTATCGCGCCAAGCGCAACGGCGGAAATCAATGTCTCGAAGAAGAAAAGAAGATTGCTTAGGTTCGTCTGAATACTAGCGCTATGAGGATGACCAATGATACCAGGCTGATGATCCGGCCGATGACCTCTTCCTTAAGTGCGGTTCGCTGGAATGAAATTTGGTGATCTCCAGCGGGGATCTTTACGGTCAACAAGCCATTGGCTTGGGCAGGCTGCACGCTGAGAGAATTTTGCCGCTCGTCAAGTGTTGCTGTCCACCCAGGATAGTAAAACTGTCCAATTTGTAACACGGCCTCGTGGTCCGCATGGGTTTCAATCCTGATCTGAGCATGATTCCATTCCAGCACCCGCGCAGTGCCTGCTCTATCCAGCAGTGTCGCCTTGCCTTGCTGTCCCAGCTCAATCAATGATTTTTCATTATAAAGCTCCTCAGGCACCCATCTTGGGCGGTATTCGGGGGCGATAAATCCTATTTTGACGATACCCAACATTTCCAGTTCTGCTACAGGCTTTAGATTGATAATTTTGAGGCTGGATATAAGTTGGCCGGCAGAAAGTGCGGCGACAAACATCATCGGAATAATCCGCCAGTACGCATAGGGTTTTTTGAGTGAAGAAAAGGCAATCGCCAACAGGGCGCTAGTCGCCAGGGTGGTGATAGTGAGAATACGCCAGGGAAACTGAATAGATCCGTGCTTTGGAATAATCCACCAGACAGGTTCACTGAGTGGGTGAGTCATAAAGACCGTCAGCGTGGCCGTTAATGCCCAAAATATGGCTTCGTTTCTTGTTCTGATATTTTGCCTGGTGCGGCCGGCAAGCCACGCGCAACAAGAGATGGCCACAGTGAGCGCCATGGCTTGAGCCAGATGTCTCCAAAACTTCTTAGTACCTTCCGATTCCGCGAAAGGGCCGTAAAATAAAAAAACACTATTGAAAAACTCGTTGGGAGAGGTGAGAATATTCCCTAGTAGAACCAGATCTTGGGTGGTCATCGCTGGAAGGAGAAAAATTGCAGACAGTCCCGCGCCCAAGATCATCGCTATGCTGATGAGGGTTAGGGTAGTCACTCGTTTGCCCTTCTCAGCCATCCATAATCCATAACACAGTGGGACGGCGGAGAACAGCAGGGTGGTCAAAAGATGTGTCAACACCAGCAGGGCATAACTCACCGCTGCACCCACGATAGCCTTTCTATTCCCACGGGTAATTTCATGAGTGAAATATAAAATCAAGGGCAACCAGGCGAAGGCCCAAAACTCGGCGAAGGCAAAACGCTGATAAAGGTCAATGCGAAGATGGTAGGGTAATACCATATAAAGCGCGGCGGCGAACAACGCTGCGTTGGCAGTAGAAATTTTTCTAAGCCATAGATAAGCTGTAAGGCCGGAAATAACCAGACCTAGCGCGGCCGATAAACCCAGCGGATACCAGAAGCTCCAGGTGCTTGGCAACAGGATTTCTAACAGACTGGCAACGTATGAAGGCAGGGGAGGGTAGAAATAAAATACCGGGCTTCCCAAACCGGCATTCGCGTCTATGAGCCATCTTGGATAAAGGTCACCTGACCAGAATTGTTCAGCAAAAAGCCGGCCCCAGATCATATGCCACGACACGTCATGACCGTATATGTATCCGGAAGAGATAACTGGAACCGTTAGAGCGAGGCCGATGACGGTGAGTACGGTGCAATGAAAAATGTGGATGCGGATCGAGTTAACGGGATGCATGTGCGATATGCTCTGTGGTGGATTCAACCGTCTGAGCAAAATTGCCGGACCCTACTGAGGGAGGGATTATTTCGCCTCGACGTGCGGTCCACGCGAAGAGCAGGCTCAGGAACGCCGCAGGAAATAGCCATCCGCAATAACGGAGTTCAGCGCTGGGGGCGATGATGACCAGTGGAGCTACATAGAACAGTGCGCTGGCCGCTGTGGCAATGGATGCGCGCGCGAGTGGATGGTTTGTGAATCGCCTGGATATCAGGATTGCACCAAGGCATATCAATATGTAAGGCAGCGGGGAAAATATCCATGATTTGCGCAACCTCATAATTCTCTTTTCGACCTGCTTCGTGAGTGAACTATCGTTCGCCATGACGGGTGGGTTGTCCTTGAACGAAACGATGTGGAACGCATATACCAATCCACCACCTAGCTCAAAATTGTGGCGCCCGAATAAGCCTTGCGCGAGCGTGGCTCGATGTTCCAGGTATGCGCTTGGATGGGCTAGGATGCTGTTGGCCCAGACTGAGGCAAGCGCTATTTGCTCATCTCTGGAATAGGGTTTCCCGCCAATGCCATCCCTGACCCAGTGGTGAGGTAGGGTGTAAAGAGGGGTATTGGAGTAGGGCGTGTAAGCATTGGTTTCTCTAAGTTCTTGAGCAGTCAGACCGGGTTGATACGCGAATTCCGGTAGCAGCAGTTTATCAACCCTGACGGAGATTCCCGCCAAATCCCACAAGGCGATCGTCGGCCAGACCGCGCGGGTTGTCTTGACGAAGATACGATCAAGCATTTGTCCTAATGCGACGATGGAGAACACGAATACCAAAGTCGCAAGCACGGCATGAGATCTGTCTGTTGTTCTGAAAGTTGATCTCCATGCCAGCCAGAATAGCGGCAGTACGGCCAATAGTGCATTATGCCGTACCGAACCAGCTACAACCAATATAATGATCATAATCAAAAAATATCGACGCTTTCGGGTTATGACGATCAGGCCAAGCAGGGCAGAGGCAAGAGTCAATACCGCAAGCAGGGTTGTATCAGTCCAGACATGGCCCAACAGCATGAAGGTGGGGACCCAGATGCCGGCTAGGGTGACTAAGAATATCTTCTTAAATCCCGCCGCTTTCAGGACGTAAGAGAGGATGAGCAATCCAGTCCAGTAGATCGTTATATTCAAAAGAAACATCCCATACGACGATTTGAAAATGCGTTCTGATAACGAAAACAAAAGCATATAGAGTGTGGGGGTGACACCGTCGAATTGGCCTGTTCTTGCCATCCAATACTGATAAGCCGAATCGAAGGACAGATAGCCAGGAAAAAATGAAAACCCGGTAATCAGGGCGCCTATGGCAGCCATTACAAATGGTGAGGAGCTGATCACTTGAAGCGCTGGTTTGATGGGATTGGGCATTTGGCTTGGGGACGAGCTTTCAGGCGTCAATGTGCAGAGCCCACTCGTGGTGGGTATCATAGCGACGGATAATATCGGCTGAGTGGTTGTGGTGTCCAGCATTATCCGGGCGCTTACGGTTGTGCGTGGAGGCAGTGCGGGTTTTCGCAGTGCCTGTATAATGGTCCACTCGAGAAAGATCATGGAAATTCTAATGCGGCAGCAAGTGAACCCAGAAACCACGATCCGCAACACTTATCTGGATGTAACGGGCGCTCGGAAGTTAAATCTCCCGGCGACCGGGCTCATCGTGTTGCTTATCGTGGTTTATGGCTTGATGGTGACGCACTTTGCGCTCAACGTCCCGAAGATGGATGACTTTATCCAGTTTCTGGGGTATCAGCACCATCTTGCTCAGTCAGCGAGCCTAAAAGAACAGTTGCTATTGTTTTTATCCCAGCCTGCTTGGGATGGAGGACCGCAAACCGAGCATCGCATCGTTGTAGCACGTCTGGCGATGTTTTTTTCACAAGCATTATTCGGGACGATTAATTTTACGTTCCTGATCGTTCTGGGCAACGTCTTTCTGGTGCTTTTGTTCGTCCTGCTGATCTGGCATTCGCCGTATCGTAGCAACAAAATAGTTGTACTACCCGTGGCAATCCTGCTGTTTTCGCTCATCCATTACGAGGCGTCTTTCTGGAGTAGCGGCGCGCTGCTCTATTACCCAGCGGCGTTTTTTTCGCTCGTTGCATTTCATTTCCTGGCAGATAACCGTGCCCCGGGTCTGGCCGTCCCGGCGAGTGCGGCTGGAGGAATCTTAGCTATCTTCTCCCAATCAAACGGCTTGATAGTATTCCCGGTAGTTACATTTGCCCTGGGGCTGGCTAAACGTTACAGAATGGCGCTCCTCTTCCTGCTCTTCACGGTCTTGTCGTTTTGGCTGTACTTCTGGGACTACTCTCGCCCAGGGGCAGTCCCCGGCTATGAGAGCCCCATGCAGGCGGCTTATCTGATTTCGAAGGCTTGGGTGAATCTGCTGGGGTGTGCATTCCCGCGTTTGTCCTTGCCAATTGGGCTACTGCTGATTGGCGCTTGGCTGGTCTTGCTGAGGAGGCAGTATTGGAAAAAAAACATCGTCCTATTCTGTTTCGGAGGGTGGCTCGTAGGAACAATGCTGGCTATCGCCATCGGGCGTGGCAGCCTTGATTACGATTACAGCACCATCAGCCGGTACAGGCTCTATTCTGCATTGTTTGCCTCGGTGACTTACCTGGCAATACTGGAGATGTTCGTGGACAGGGAAAAGTTGAAACAGGCTGTTTTCTATGCGTTCATGACGCTAACAAGCCTGGTTTATCTATACGGAACGCCCCTGGCCTATGCCCTGGCCACCAGCGAGCGCATTGACGCTGTCCATGACGCGGACTTTTATCACATAGCGGGCGTAACGCCTTATTCAGAAGATGGTTTTCCTACCGCCAGATTGGCAAACCATCTGATAACTCTAAACGGGAAACTGGGTACCTATACCTATCCTTCACAGTTGGGCAAAGTGGCTTTACCGCGCGATGTGTCTAGGCTGTCTACAGGTGATCCAAGCAGCTTGTCCTTCAAATACGCGAAAATCAGGTTCCAGGATAAGGCCATTGCCGTCAGAGGGGATGCGTGGCTGCAAGGCGCAGGATGTGGCAACACGGAAACCCTTGTGGTCGTTGCTGCCGAGAATCGGAAGGACTACTTCAAGGCTGAACGTCACCCCAGGCCTCGGTACAGGGAGTTGCTGCTCCAACCATGCCGTCAGTTCTCAGCTCTTGTTAATCTGCGTGGCGTACCACCGGGCAGTTACCGCCTTGGGATAGCTATAGTGAGGGATGGTACGACCTTGCTTGAGCAATTGTCCGAACATAGCTTCATAGTTGGGGACGACAAGCAGTGAAGAGTCAGTAGAAGGCGTTGCGGCTGGCAGGTAATCGGCTGCGTTGTTGCGGTGATGACAGTACAATGGGCGATCGTGAACAATAATAAGCCCGTCATTCCGAAAAAGAAGCCGCTCTGGAAAAGGCTGGGGCCAGGTCTTATCACCGGAGCGGCGGACGATGATCCAAGCGGCATTGCCACGTATTCCCAAGCGGGCGCCGGCTTCGGCTATGAGATGCTGTGGACGGCATTCTTTACGTTCCCCCTCATGGTCGGGATCCAGAGCGTGAGCGCCCGCATCGGCCGGGTGACGGGCAACGGGCTTGCCGCCAATATCCGCCGGCATTATTCTCCCTGGCTCCTCTACGGTCTCGTCGGACTGCTGCTGATGGCAAACACCATCAACATCGCCGCCGATATCGGCGCGATGGCGGCGGCGCTGAAACTGCTCATCGGTGGACCGGCCCATTGGTATGCGATCGCCTTCGCCGTGGTGTCTCTGGTGCTGCAAATCTTTATTCCCTTTCCGCGCTATGCGCCTATTCTAAAGATGCTGACCTTGGCGTTGTTCGCTTACGTGGCTACCGTGTTCGTCGTCGAGGTGCCATGGGGCGAGGTGCTTTTGCGAACGTTCATGCCGTCCGTATCGTTCAAAACGGAATACGTGGTTACGGTGGTTGCCGTGTTCGGCACCACCATCAGCCCGTATCTCTTTTTCTGGCAGGCCTCTCAGGAGGCGGAGGAGCAGCGAGCGGCGAAAGG
Organism: Gammaproteobacteria bacterium; assembly: GCA_035561915.1. Lineage (GTDB taxonomy): Bacteria > Pseudomonadota > Gammaproteobacteria > SURF-13 > SURF-13 > JACPZD01. The sequence goes on along the minus strand of DATMXC010000031.1, from coordinate 4,947 downwards.
GGAGAAACCACTGAAGGACGCGCCGGAACAGGCCCGCGCCCACCTGCAGCGCATCAAGATCGACACCTACATCGGCATGGGATTTTCCAACCTCGTCGCGTTCTTCATCATACTGACGGCAGCGGCGACCCTGCACCTGCATGGCGTCACGGACATTCAAACCTCCGCCCAGGCCGCAGAGGCGCTGCGCCCCTTGGCCGGCGAATTCGCATTCGTGCTGTTCGCCGCCGGGATCGTCGGCACGGGATTGCTGGCCGTGCCGATTCTCGCCGGCTCGGCCGCGTACGCCGTGGCAGAGGCGTTCAAGTGGCGGACCGGGCTTGGCCGCACGCTCCCACATGCGAAAGGTTTTTACACGATACTGGCCATCGCGACTCTGTTGGGTGTGGCGCTTAACTTCACATCCATTGATCCTATCAAGGCGCTGTTCTGGAGCGCCGTCATCAACGGCGTCATTGCAGTGCCCGTCATGGTGGTGATGATGCTGATGGCGGCGAGACCGGATGTCATGGGACAATTTGTGGTCACGCCCCGGCTCCGCATCCTCGGCTGGCTGGCGACGGCCGTGATGACGTTCGCGGTGCTCGCCATGCTTGCGACGTGGGGGAAGTAAACGACGTTATCGCATTGTTGTTCTGCAACACGGCTTCGGCGATTTTAGGTGCGGTTATTCCATGACCGCGTGGGGGTGTATTCTCACATCGACAGTGTGTTCCTGGCGGTCGCCAACAAGGGGAATCGTCTTGTCCCGTGGCTCGTTGCATGCGGAGGCGGCAGGCACGGCTGGAAATGCTTTCGACGCAGTGGGTGGGGGAGGTGGAGACTGCGCGTCCGGCGTTGGCACTACCTCACGCTTGCGTGCGGGCTTGTGTTCGCTCCCATGCTTGGGTCGAGATTCACCTGCAGACTGCGCCCGCGTTGACGGAAGGCCGCCTTGATATCGGTGACTTCGAGTCGGGTTTCGTCGTAGCGCACTGTAGCGGTTCCCGCAGCGAAATTCACTGTAGCGCTTTCGACACCCGGTACATTGCCAATCCGCTTCTCCACTTCGTCCACGCCCAATACCGACAGCATGTCGTGCACTTCAATAACGCTCGTTTTCATCACTCCTCCCCAGTCGTCTTCGGCATATCTTGTTACGTCCCCGGCTACGGCGCAAGCTGGCCGTTCCTTGTCTGCGTAAAGCCGGCTGTGAACATGGGCTTATTTTGATAGCACGGGAGCATCCTTTCTGCGCCGTGCTGGCAGCGTCTGGACAATCTGGACCATCACTTCACAGGTAGGTTGGCTTTACCGAGCCTTGCCTTTTGCTTGTGGGCGATGGTGGCTGTCGTAATCATGCGTTAGCGGCCGCGTTCCGACTACTCCAGATTTCCAGAAGAAATCTGGTGACTGTGAATATCACGGGACCCAGGATCAGGCCGGACGGACCGAAAACAATCAGCCCACCAACGATAGAAATAAACGCGAGGACGGTGTGCATTTTCAACCGACTTCCAACCAACATCGGATACAGTAAGTTGTCGATTCCGCCGACCACGATTGCGCCCCAAAGGGTTAGCAGCAAGGCTTTCCCCCCGCTGCCTTCCAAAACCAGAAAGATGGCCGCGGGGATCCAAATGACAAAGGCGCCCAGCACCGGCACTATGGCAAGCAGCCCCATTACAATTCCCCAGAGCAGTGGCGCCGGCAAGCCCAGCCACCAAAACATCAGTCCACCCAGGGCGCCCTGTACAACGGCGACTGTAAGCGTACCGTAGAGGGTTGCATGAACGGTATCAATGACATCGCTAAACAGTCGGTTCATGTCCGCCCTCGAAAGTGGCGATAGGAACCGAAGGGACTCGAGCGCCGCGCTCCGGTCGCGCAGGAAATAGAAAAGTATGTAAAAGGTCAGGACAAAGCCAATCAACTGCACTATGGACCCCCGGACGAAAGAAGCGGCGGTGGTAGTCAGCCATGAGGTAGCGGTATTGACCATTCCCGGCAGATCGAACTGCTGCTCGATCCAATGGCCGACAGGCGCAACAAGCGGGTGAGTCTCGAAGGCACGGCGCCATTCTCCAGACTCGACCATTGTCTTGATGGTTTCCGCACCCCTGGCGGCTTCGCCCATTATCCGCTCCGCCACGACCGTCGCCGCCACAACCGCGATCAGAGCGGCCACCAGGACGCAGATCGTGGCGGCCAAGTTGGGGTGTTTTACTTTCGACTCAAGCCACCGATGGAGTGGAGCGAACAAGACGGCTAGCCCCAAAGCCCAGACGAGCGCTGGGAGGAATGGTACGGCCAGCAGGTAACAGAAATAAATTCCGGCGACGGTCGCCGCTATCAGCACGAGGGTACGAACGTGACTGCGTGAGCCCCAGTCATTTTCGCTTAGAGCAGTAATTTTATTGGATTTGAGTTCGTTCATCGTCAGTTTAGTTTATAACTCAGATAACGGCCAATGTGTATAGCTGGAGCGGTCTTTATATTCAAAATGATTTTCTGCATCTTCGGTCACTTTGCAAGCTGGCCGTTTTCGATGGTTGAGACATCGTATGCAAATACGATTTGCGGGTCCGGACGGATCAGTCGCTCATCTTTGCCGGTGTAGTGAAGCCGGCCGAGCATATCCTTGATGATGTTGAGCCGCGCCAGATGTTTGTTGTCGGCGCGCACGATGGTCCACGGCGCGATGGCGTTGTGGGTGTGTGCCAGCATCTCGTCGCGAGCCAGGCTGTACTGCTTCCATTTCTTGAGCGCCAGGTCGTCAAGTGCGCTGATTTTCCATTGTGTGAGTGGATCACTCTTTCGCTCATCCAAGCGTTTCTCTTGCTCGGTTTTGCTGATGTCGAGGTAGTACTTGAGGAGCTTGATTCCCGAGCGCACTAACATATGCTCGAACTCTGACACCGAGCCCATGAACTCTTGGTACTCGGCCTCGGTGCAGAAACCCATCACCCGCTCCACCCCAGCACGGTTATACCAACTGCGGTTAAACAGCACGAGTTCCTGGGCCGCTGGCAAATAAGGAACATAACGCTGAAAGTACCAAGAGGTACGATCCCGGTCAGAGGGTTTGCCGAGGGCGACAACGCGGGTTTCGCGTGGACTCAGGTGCTGGACAATGCGCTTGATCGTGCCATCCTTGCCGGACGCATCGCGGCCCTCCAGGATGATCAGTATCTTGTCATCGCATTTGATGAAGTGCCGTTGCAGCTTGACCAGTTCGATCTGGAGCTTGCGCAGGCTGTTCTTATAGCTCTTTTTTGAAATCGAGGGCGCGTGTCCGCTCGATTCAGTTTCGTGGGCTTTCTTGCTCATCTGACGATGTCGTTGCCCATGCGTGTGCGAGTGAAGAGACAACTTGTCATGGCATGTTCCTGTAACGGTGGGTAAAGAAGTCTCGGCGCAAGTTTAGCCACAGCAGCCACCCTTGCCTTGAGGTTCCGGAGTAGTATTGGTGGTATTCACACCATAGCCCGCGTCTCTCACGGCCGATTGCAGTTGATCGGGCGAGGTCAGGCGCTCGTCGTATTGCACCATGGCTTCGCCGTCCGAGAGCGACACTTTTACATCACCGACTCCGGTAATCGCTTTCAGCGCGTGCGTCACATTGCTGGTGCAGCCGCCGCAAGTCATGCCTGTTACTTTTAAAAGCTCAGTTTTCATGGTGATGGCTCTTTCCAAAGGGTTGAATAAAAACTACATGGTAATATGCCCTCAAGTTGTTGTACCTTCGCCGGCAACGATCATGTCGCCCAATGCATAGCGACGTGGCGGAGTGTTGACTTCATGGGGCTCTACTAAAATTCTATGAGTGATAAATCTGGCATTCCGCGCCGGGTTTGTGTCTTGGTGTCGAAATAGGCGCAAAGTAAAAATCGCACTTTTTACTTTGCGAGTTGAAAAGCCCACGGATGGGCTTTTCAACAGCCTGTTAGTGAACTGGGGGTAGTGCCATTATTCTTACTTCGACAGTGTGTTCCTGGCGGTCGTCAACAAGGTGAATCGTCTTGTCGGGTTGCCCAACGCCATCCAGGGTCACGTTTATCTCACCATTCCCTGACCCTGTTTGCAAGAGGGCGATATGGTAGACCGTCTCCCGGTACCGGTAGTGCATCTTGAACGCTTTCCAATCCGCAGGGAGGCACGGAGCGAAATGCAGTTTGTCAACGTCAAGCCTTAAGCCCAGAAGTGATTCCACGATCAGCCGGTACATCCAGCCGGCCGAGCCCGTGTACCAGCTCCATCCACCGCGGCCGGTGTGCGGCGAGAGCGCATAGACGTCGGCCGCAACGACGTACGGCTCCACTTTGTAGGTCGCCACCCCCTCCGGAGATCTTGCATGGTTCACCGGGTTGATCATTGCAAACAGTTCCCATGCACGCCGGCTGTCGCCCAACGCGGCAAACGCCATGGCCGCCCAGATTGCCCCATGGGTGTATTGCCCGCCATTCTCTCTCACGCCGGGGACGTACCCTCTTATATAACCGGGATCCAAATTCGACTTGTCGAAGGGCGGGTCCAAGAGTTGAATGAGTGCGTGGTCACGGCGTACGAGGTGTTCATCCATGGCGTTCATTGCCATCCGCGAACGTTGGGCATCGCCCGCGCCGGATAGCACGGACCAGCTTTGCGCAATCGAATCAATTTGGCATTCTGGATTGCTCGCCGACCCCAGCGGGGTGCCGTCGTCGAAGTAGGCGCGGCGGTACCACTCGCCATCCCAGCCATTTTGCTCGATATTCCGGGTGAGCCTAATCCGCTCCCCTTCGCAACGTTCGGCAAAGGATAGGTCACCCTGCAGGCGCGCAAGGCCAGTGAACTGTGTGAGCACTTCACAAAGGAAAAAGCCCAACCAGACGCTTTCGCCTTTGCCGTGTTTGCCCACCATATTCATGCCGTCGTTCCAGTCGCCGGAGCCGATGAGCGGCAGGCCGTGCTCACCAAATCTGAGTC
>DATMXC010000030.1:0-4457 GCA_035561915.1 Gammaproteobacteria bacterium | reverse complement strand
GAGCAAATCATCAACATGCCGACGCGCAGTTACAAGAACGCCGCGGTGAGCATAGACGTGCGCAATCTGAGCACCGATCTCGAGCAATTCCCTGAGGTGCTGGACGAGCTTAAAGGCACCGGCCTTGCCTGCGAGATCTTTTTTCTCGATGCCGACGAAAAGATCCTGCTGAAGCGGTTCAGCGAGACGCGCCGCAAACACCCATTGACCAACCAGGGTCTGCCTCTGGCGGAGGCGCTGACTCAGGAGCGCAAGCTGCTCGAGCCCATGCTGGCGCATGCCGACCTCTATATTGAGACGAGTCAAATGCATCTGCATCAGTTGCGCGAGATCGTGCGCGAGCGGGTGGAAGCCCAGACCTCCAGTCACATGTCCCTGCTGTTCGAGTCCTTCGGCTACAAGCGGGGCATCCCGGCGGACGCGGACTTCGTCTTCGATGTGCGCTGCCTGCCCAACCCGCACTGGGAATCCCAGTTGCGCCCGCTCACCGGACTCGATCCCGAGGTTGCACGTTTTCTTGAAGGGCAGCCCGCGGTATTGCAGATGTTTGAACACATCAGGGATTTTCTCGAGGCATGGATTCCCCGTTTCGAGGCCGACAACCGCAGCTATATGACCGTGGCCCTGGGCTGCACCGGCGGCCAACACCGCTCCGTGTATCTCGTCCAATTATTGGCCGGCCACTTCCGCGCGGTGCGTGAAAACGTTATCGTGCGTCATCGGGAACTGCCATGACCATAGGCCTGCTCATCATCACCCACAACAACATCGGCACGGACCTCGTCGAGACCGCCACCGGGATGCTGGGCGTGTGTCCGCTGGCGACCGAGATATTGCCCGTATCGCAAAAATCTGACCCTGAACAAGTGCTGCGCAGGGCCCGCCAGTTGATGGAAACGCTGGATACCGGCCACGGGGTTTTGGTGCTGACCGATATCTACGGTTCCACCCCCAGCAATATCGCATGCAGCCTGATAGACGGCGAGCGGGTCAAGGTGATCGCCGGCATCAACCTGCCCATGCTTATCCGGGTGTTGAACTACCCACATCTCAGCCTAAACGAACTGGCGGATAAGGCCTTGAGCGGCGGCCGGGACGGCATCCTGTCTTCCCCCAAACCGGAACTGTAACTCCGGTGCAGCACAAAGAGGTTATTATCTGCAATAAGTTGGGGTTGCACGCGCGTGCCGCCGCGAAATTTGTTACCTTAGCCTCCCAGTTTGAGAGCACCATACACGTGGTGCGCGGGCAAACCCAGGTCAACGGAAAAAGCATCATGGGGGTGATGATGCTGGCCGCGGGGCTGGGCGTGCGGCTGGAAATTCGCGCCTCCGGCGCGGACGAACTCCATGCCCTCGCCAGATTGGAAGAGCTGGTCGCCGCACGCTTTGGTGAAGAAGAATAGCGAGTGTAACCTCTTTTCCGGGAAACGGTTTAATCGGATAACGCCCACGCATGAATACCTTAGCAGAACAGGAAAACCAGCCCAGCCGCCTGCAGGTGTTAAGCGCCGCGCTGCATCATGGCACCCTGTTGCAGGTGCACAAGATGCTGAACGGCCTGTATCCCGCGGAGATCGCGCACCTGCTGGAATCCCTGCCGCTCAAGCAGCGCAAGGTGGTCTGGGAGCTGGTGGACCCGGAGCTGGACGGCGATGTGCTGCTGCACGTCAACGATGAGGTGCGCGTCACCCTGATCCGCGAGATGGAGGCGCAGGAATTGGTGGCGGCGGCCGAGAGCCTGCCTACCGACGATCTCGCCGATATCCTGAAGGATCTCCCGGAGACCGTGATCCGCGAGGTGTTGGCTTCGCTGGACGCACAAGACCGGCAACGTCTGGAGGCGGTGTTGTCGTACCCTGAAGACACCGCCGGCGGCCTGATGAACACCGATACGGTGACGGTGCGCGCCGACGTAACCCTCGATGTCGTGCTGCGCTACCTGCGCCGCCGCGGTCAGCTCCCGGAGATGACCGACAGCCTGTTCGTGGTGAGCCGCGATGATCGTTACCAAGGGCGTATCCCGCTGAGCGAACTACTCACCCGCGACCCTGACCTCACGGTGGCGGAGGTCATGACGGAAGATCAGCAGGCCCTCAATGTCACGCAACCCGCCCATGAAGTGGCCTCGATGTTCGAGCGGCGCGACCTAGTGTCGGCGCCGGTCGTGAACGAGGCCGGGCAGTTGATTGGGCGGGTCACCATTGACGATGTGGTGGATGTGATCCGCGAGGAGGCCGATCACTCCGTATTGAGCATGGCAGGACTGAAAGAAGAACAAGATATGTTTGCGCCGGTCATCACCAGCACCCGCCGGCGCGCTGTGTGGCTGGGCATCAATCTGCTCACCGCCTTTCTGGCCTCGTGGGTGATCGGTTTGTTCGACGCCACCCTCGAGAAGCTTGTGGCACTTGCGGTACTGATGCCGATCGTGGCCAGCATGGGCGGCGTCGCCGGCACACAGACCCTAACCCTGGTGATCCGCGGCATGGCGTTGGGTCAGATCGGCGGCGGCAATGCACAGCGTTTATTAAACAAAGAGCTGGCGGTAGGTGGCCTCAACGGCCTGGTCTGGGCCTTGGCCGTCGCCGCAGTGACCAGCGTCTGGTTTGATAATTACCAACTGGGGCTTATCATCGGCGCCGCCCTTATCATCAACTTGGTGTGCGCGGCCCTGGTCGGGGTCAGCCTGCCCTTGCTGTTGCGCAAGGTCGGCGTGGACCCGGCCATAGCGGGCGGCGTGGTGCTGACGACCTTCACCGACGTTATCGGCTTTGCATCATTTCTGGGTTTGGCGATGCTATTCTTGGTATAGTCATGTCGACTGCACACCTAAGTTCTTTGGAGGGGGGCTCATGCTGGATGTATTCGTAGGACGTCACGCGATCTACAACCGTGAGCTGGAGGTGATCGCCTATGAGCTGCTGTTTCGCGGCAGCGCGACCGCCGAGCGCGCCGAATTTCAGAACGCTGACGAAGCCACCTCGCGGGTCATTCTCAGTACCTTTACCGAGATCGGTCTCGATAAGATCGTAGAGGGCAAGATGGCGTTCATCAACCTGACGCGCAGCTTTGTGCTAGGCGACTATCCCCTGCCGCTCTCTAAGGCCGGGCTGGGGCTGGAGATCCTTGAAAACATCAACATAGACCAGCCGGTTATCGAGGCGGTACAACGCCTATCTACACAGGGATATACCATCGTCTTGGATGATTTCACGTATCATGAATCGCTGAGCCCGCTGGTGGAAATCGCCGATATCATCAAGATAGATGTGCAAGCCCTCCCGGACAGCGACGTGCAAAGACACGTGGAGATTCTGCGGAAACACAGGGTCAAGCTGTTGGCCGAGAAGGTCGAAACACATGAGCAGTTTGAATTCTGCAACCGCCTGGGCTTTGATTACTTCCAGGGTTTCTTCTTCTGTCAGCCCCACATCGTTAAGGGGCAGCGCATCCCGCCCAATCGTCTGGTCACGCTGCGGCTGCTCGCCAAATTGCAGGACCCTGTCACCAGCATCCGCGAACTGGAAACCCTGATCAGTCAGGACGTGTCCATGAGCTACAAGCTGTTGCGTTCGCTCAATTCCGCCTTTTACAGCCTGCCGCGCAAGATCGAATCTGTCCACCAGGCGCTGGTCATGCTGGGCAATCAGTGGCTGAAGACCTGGGCGAGCCTGCTGCTCCTCTCCAGCATCCACGACAAGCCTCAGGAGCTGATGCAGATGGCCATGGTGCGGGCCAAAATGTGTGAGTTACTGGCAACCGCCAAACGGCTGAATGCCAAGGAAATCTTTTTTACCACCGGCCTGTTCTCTGTGCTGGACGCCCTCATGGATCAGCCGATGGAAGACGTGCTCAATGCCTTGCCTCTGTCTCAAGAGGTCAACGACGCACTGTTGCGCCGTGAAGGAAACCTGGGGGTGGTGTTACAGTGTGTCCTGGACTATGAGAGGGGCAACTGGGACGCGGTCCAGCGCATAGGCCTGCAGCAAGCCGAGATCACCCAGGCATACCTTGAGGCCATCGCCTGGGCGACTCAGGTGAGCAAGGAAACCCGAGTCAAGATGACGCATTAGCGCGCATCTAAAATTCACCGCAGAGGACGCAGAGGGGAATTTTATACACCATACGGACAACTCTGTGCCTTCCACAGCGCGATGAGAAAAGAACAGCCACAGCCCATCCTCTAAAATTAATACCCCTCTCCCTCTGGGAGAAGGCGGGGGTGAGGGAGAGCTAAAACCGATACCGTGTCAACGGAATCTGCCGCCCATCCGGCAAGGTCAGTGTCGCTGTACTTCTGCTGGTGAATTGAATCGTGATGTTCCCCACATCGCCACTCACCTGATCGGGTTTCTTGTAGATACCCGTCAAAGTCTGCCCATTGGCGTACTGCTCCCACTTGCCTTGATAGAGCATCGCTGAACTCATGTTACCGGCGGAGATATACCAGACCGG
>DATMXC010000029.1:0-6249 GCA_035561915.1 Gammaproteobacteria bacterium | reverse complement strand
GCCCTGGGTGTAGGTGGAACGCACCAGGTGGCCCGGACCCTTGGGCGCAATCATGATGACATCCAAATCGGCGCGCGGCTCGATCTGGCCGAAATGGATGTTGAACCCGTGCGCAAAGGCCAGCGCCGCGCCCTTTTTGATATTAGGTTCGATGACATCACGATACAGCCTGGCCTGATGTTCATCCGGCGCGAGGATCATCACCACATCCGCCCCTTTGACGGCATCTACGACGTCCTTGACCTTAAGCTTGGCCTTCTTGGCCTTGGCTTCGGAGGCGGAACCGGCGCGCAGCCCAACCACTACATCCACGCCCGAATCGCTGAGATTGTTGGCATGGGCGTGGCCCTGTGAACCGTAACCGATAATGGCGACCTTCTTCTTTTTGATGATGGAAAGGTCGGTGTCTTTGTCGTAATAAATGTTCATTTGCATTTCCTATTAACTATTAACTATTACACGCAAAGGCGCCAAGACGCCAAGAAATACAAAACTCCGAGTTAAAAAATAAAAAATCTTTGCGACTTTGCGTGAGCCAGGTTTTTACACTTTCAAACTTTTCTCGCCGCGTGCGATGCCGGAGACGCCGGAGCGGACCACTTCAAGTATCGTCTTGCTGTCGAGCGCCTGTATGAATCCGTCTATCTTTTCGCCGGTGCCGGTGAGTTCGATGACGTAGCTCGAATCCGTCACATCAATAATGTGGCCGCGGAAGATATCCGCCAAACGCTTGATCTCTTCGCGTTGCTCGTTGCCCAGCGCCCTGATCTTTATCAGCATCATCTCGCGTTCGATGTGCGGCCCTTCCGTAAGGTCGAGCAGTTTCACCACATCAATCAGCTTGTTGAGCTGCTTGGTGATCTGTTCGATGATCGCCTCGGTGCCACGCGTGACCAGCGTCATGCGCGACAGCGAAGGGTCCTCGGTTGGGGCGACCGTAAGCGACTCGATATTATAACCGCGCGCGGAAAATAATCCCGCGACGCGCGACAAGGCGCCGGACTCGTTTTCCATCAGTATTGAAATGATGTGACGCATCAGGCCAGTTCCCGATCCGGTGATAAGTGCATCTGATTGTGCGCCTTGCCGGCTTCGATCATCGGGTAGACATTTTCCGTCTGGTCGGTGATGAAATCCATGAACACCAGACGATCCTTGAGTTTCAGCGCCTCTTTGAGCGCCGGCTCCACGTCGGCGGGCTTTTCGATCTTCATGCCGACGTGGCCGAAGCTTTCGGCGAGCTTTACGAAATCGGGCAGCGCGTCCATGTAGGAGTGCGAATAACGGCCCTTGTAGAAAAACTCCTGCCACTGACGCACCATGCCCATGTAGCGGTTGTTGAGATTGATGATCTTGATGGGCAGGCCGTATTGCTTGCAGGTGGACAGTTCCTGGATACACATGATGATGCTTGCCTCGCCGGTGACGCACGCGACCGTGGACTTGGGATGGGCAAGCTGCACACCCATCGCGGACGGCAGGCCAAAGCCCATCGTGCCGAGGCCGCCGGAGTTGATCCAACGGCGCGGCTTGTCGAATTTATAAAACTGCGCCGCCCACATCTGGTGCTGGCCGACATCCGAGGTGACGAAGGCATCACCCTTGGTGAGTTTATAAAGCGTCTCCAGCACATACTGCGGCTTGATAAGTTTGCTCTTGTGGTCGTAGCGCAGGCAATCCTTGGTGCGCCACTCGTCTATCTGTTTCCACCAGGATTTCAGCGCGGCGGTGTCGGGGCGTTTTTTTGCGGCCTTGATGAGCTTAATCATCTCTTTCAGCACATTGCCCACCGAGCCGACAATAGGCACGTCTACGCGCACGCTCTTCGAGATCGAGGCGGGGTCTATGTCAATGTGAATCTTCTTGGAGCCGGGCGAGAACAACTCCACTTTACCCACCACGCGGTCATCGAAACGCGCGCCGATGGCGATCAGCGCATCGCAGTCGTGCATCGCCATGTTGGCTTCGTAAGTACCGTGCATGCCGAGCATGCCGATGAATTGCTTGTCGGTGGCCGGATAGGCGCCCAGCCCCATCAAGGTATTGGTGATGGGATAGCCCAGCAGCCGAGTGAACTCGGTGAGCGACTCAGAGGCCTCACCCAGGATTACTCCGCCGCCCGAGTAGATCATCGGACGTTTCGCCGCGAGGATGATCTCGACCGCCTTTTTGATTTGGCCCGGATGGCCCTCGACCACCGGCTTGTATGAACGCAGCGCTACGCTCTTGGGATAGACATAGTCGGTCTTGTGTGCGGTCACATCCTTGGGAACATCCACCACCACTGGTCCGGGCCGGCCCGTGGTAGCGATATAAAAGGCCTTCTTGATGGTGGTTGCGAGGTCTTTCACATCCTTCACCAGAAAATTGTGCTTTACACACGGGCGCGTGATACCCACGGAGTCCACCTCCTGGAAGGCGTCGCTGCCAATGGCGTGCGTAGACACCTGGCCGGTGATGATGACCAGTGGGATAGAGTCCATGTACGCCGTGGCGATACCGGTCACCGCGTTGGTCGCGCCGGGGCCGGAGGTGACCAGCACCACGCCCGGCTTGCCCGTCGAGCGCGCATAACCGTCCGCCGCATGAGCAGCCCCCTGTTCATGGCGTACCAGGATGTGCTGTACGTCGTCCTGCTTGTACAGGGCATCGTAAATATGCAGCACCGCCCCCCCCGGATAGCCGAAGACGTACTTGACACCTTCGTCTTTCAGGCAGCGGACGAGGATCTCAGCACCCGTCAATTCCACGTTGTAAACTCCTCGAAAATAAACATTCTTGACTAAATTACTTTAGTATTGCGGAAAATTGCTTAGAATAACCGATAAGGTCAAGTAATAACAGTAAAAAATGTGTAGCTATGGCGTCATAGTGAGCAAATATTATTCGAGGAACCCCTATGCCTTATTTAAAAATACAAACCAACATCCCCATGCCGTCCAAGGCCGTCCAGGACCTGCTTAAAAAGGCGTCTTACACCGTCGCTTTGCACCTGGGCAAACCGGAATCTTACGTGATGGTGGCCGTGGAGCCGTCCACGCCGATGCTGTTCGCCGGGACGGATGCGCCGCTGGCCTATCTGGAGCTTAAAAGCGTCGGCTTGCCGCAGGCCAAGACCAAGGAACTCTCCAAGACGCTTTGCGAACTTCTGGGAAAGGAACTGGGTATTGCTCAGGATCGTGTTTATATCGAGTTCGCCAGTGCGAGTGGCGCTATGTGGGGTTGGGATGGGGGGACGTTTTAGCCAGGCGGCTGGAGCCGGCATCCGCTCTTGACAGGGGGCGTATGATAATAGATCTGGAAGAGAGGAAGACTCAGAATGATTACCCTACGCAAGGCCGCCGAGCGCGGTCACGCCAATCACGGCTGGCTCGATACCTATCACAGCTTTTCCTTCGCCGATTACTATGACCCCGACCACATGGGTTTTGCGAGTCTGCGTGTCATCAACGAAGACCGTGTCGCGCCCGGTGGAGGCTTCCCCACGCACGGCCACCGCGACATGGAAATCATCACTTATGTCCTGGAAGGCGCGCTGCAGCACAAGGACAGCATGGGTAACGGCTCGGTAATCCGGCCGGGCGACGTGCAGCGCATGAGCGCGGGCACGGGCATTACGCACAGCGAGGCCAATGCCTCCGAAGGCGAGTTTGTGCACCTGCTGCAAATCTGGATCATTCCCGACAAAACCGGCGTGGTCCCGAGCTATGAACAAAAATACTTTGCGCCGGACGAGAAGCAGCATCAACTGCGTCTCATCGCCTCACCCGACGGGCGCGACGGCTCGGTGCGGATGGAGCATGACGGTTTCGTCTACGCCAGCCTGCTCGATGGGGGCGATGAGTTGACCCACATGCTTGCCCCCGGCCGCAAAGCGTATGTACAGGTCGCCCGCGGAGCGCTCAGCGTCAATGATAAAAAAGTAACTGCGGGTGATGGTGTGATGCTTGAGGATGAACACGAGGTACGTTTAAGTGCTGCCAGGCAAGCGGAAGTGTTGTTGTTCGATCTGACGTAGGGAAACAGCATGGCGACCATGAAGGCGATACGCATCCATGAATATGGAGGACCGGACGTGCTGTGCCTGGAAGACGTGCCGATTCCTGTGCCGGCTGCCGGTGAGGTGCTGATCCGCGTGCACGCGGCGGGGATCAACCCCGTGGACTGGAAGATCCGCGAGGGCCGGCTGCAAGGGCGTGTCGAACACCGCCTGCCGCTCATCCTGGGTTGGGATGTTGCGGGTGTCATCGAGGCGCTCGGCCCCGGTGTCACGCAATTCAAAACAGGGGATGCGGTGTATGCGCGCCCGGACATCGCGCGCGACGGCGGTTATGCGGAATACATCGCGGTGCGCGCCAGCGAGGTGGCGCTGAAACCGAAGTCACTGGATTTTATCCACGCCGCCGCTGTGCCGCTCGCCGCGCTCACCGCCTGGCAGGCCTTGTTTGACGCGGCAAAACTCGTCGCAGGGCAAAAGATATTGGTGCACGCCGGCGCGGGCGGAGTAGGGAGTTACGCGGTGCAATTCGCGCATTGGAAGGGCGCGCGGGTAATCGCCACCGCCAGCGCCCGAAATGCCGATTTAGTGCGTAGCCTCGGCGCCGATCAGGTGATTGATTACACCCAGACGCGCTTTGAAGATGAGGTGCGGGATCTCGACGCAGTGTTCGACACCGTCGGCGAAGAGGTGCAGCAGCGTTCCTGGCAGGTGCTGAAGAAAGGCGGTATTCTGGTCTCCATCCTCGCGCTTACCGTGCCGGATGATGCAGCCGCCCGAGGGTTACGCTCGGCTTACGTATTCGTGCAACCCAACGCCGCGCAGCTTGGGCAGATTGCCGAGTTGATAGATGGAGGTCACGTCAAGCCGGTGGTTGAGACCGTGCTGCCCTTGAGCGAGGTTCGTCGGACGCACGAGTTGAGTCAGAGCCGCCACGCACGCGGCAAAATCGTGCTACGTATAGTGGATTAAAGTTTACAGCCCGCTCTTCTTCCAGTCTGCGAGGAACTGATCGAGGCCATTGGCGGTGAGCGGGTGTTTGTACATCTGCTCCAGCACCTTGAACGGCATCGTGGCGACATGCGCCCCGATGCGCGCCGCTTCAATCACGTGCGTGGGGTGGCGGATGGAGGCGACCAACACCTGCGTCTTCCAGTCGTAGTTGTTATAAATGTCCACGATCTCGGCGATCAATTCCATACCGTGTTCGCCGACGTCATCAATGCGGCCGACAAACGGCGAGATAAAGGTCGCGCCCGCCTTGGCGGCGAGGATCGCCTGGGCAGCGGAGAAACAAAGCGTGACATTGACCATCGTGCCGGCATCGGACAAGGTGCGGCAGGCGCGCAGGCCTTCGGGCGTAAGCGGCACCTTAACCGTGATATTCGGGGCGATCTTGGCTAGTTCCTGGCCTTGTTTGAGCATCCCCGCGTAGTCAAGCGCAGTGACTTCGGCGCTCACCGGGCCTTTGACGAGGTCGCAGATGAGTTTGATCTGTTCGTGAAAGCTGATGCCGCTTTCTTTGGCCATCAGTGAGGGGTTGGTGGTGACGCCGTCGGCCATGCCGAGTTCGGCGGCCTTGCGGATGTCCTCGATGTGCGCCGTGTCTATAAAAAATTTCATATCCGTGTCCTCATGCCTGAAAGATCAGGGGTGACAATATGGCTACAAGATTGGTGCCAACTTTTGTTGTTTTTCGGCCCAACCTTGCTTATTCAGCCACCACCTCAATATCCGGCTCAATCGAGTGTACCAAATTTTCAATCGCGGACAGGGTGCCGGCCAGTGAGCTGGGGCAGGTTCCGCAGGCGCCGTGATAGCGCACCTTGAGCAGATTGCCGTCCAATTCCAGTATTTCCAGATCACCGCCATCGCTCGTCAGATAGGGCCGGATGCGCTCATCAATCAGCGCGCTGATGCTGGTCAGACGAGGATCTTCCGTTCCGGTGCTGGGCGTATTTGTACGGGTCTGAAATTCAACCGTCTGGGCGCTCGCGGTTGGCGCTGCGCGGATGGGTACTGCGAGCTGTTTCAACAGTTCCGGCCACGAGGCATTGCCGTCCTGGGTGACCGTGACCCAGTGGTCTACGTAAAACACGTTGGTGACGTGTGGGAAGCTGAACAAGGTCGCCGCCAAGGGATCGTTGGCTGCGGCAGTGGCGCTGTCATAGGAACGCTTCACGCCAAAGGTGAGCGGTTCCTTCAGCACGAACTTGATCGCGTTGGGATTCGGGGTACTTTCAATCTCTGCA
>DATMXC010000028.1:0-12219 GCA_035561915.1 Gammaproteobacteria bacterium | reverse complement strand
TCGAACGATGTAACCACTGTGGTGCTCTGCCCGCCAACCGAGAACGGTTGGCCTTTGAATGGTGGTGGCCAGGGACGGAATCGAACCGCCGACACGGGGATTTTCAGTCCCCTGCTCTACCAACTGAGCTACCTGGCCTTTATGACTTACTGCGATGCCATCCGTGGCGTGACTGATGAGTTCTTATGCACACCGGCCAAGCCATCCCGGCTTGGCGTTCGCGGCTCCTAAGCCCGCCGCTCACCCAACTGAGCTACCTGGCCTTGCAGGAAAGGGGCGTATTGTACCGTGTTTGGATAGTTTTGAGTCAAGCAAACTGCCTGAACTAGGCGATGGCGATCTCCGGAGTGGCCTCCGAGCGCGTGCCGGGCAGGGGGTGATTGTCGGCGGCGTGGTAGGTGAAGACTACTGAAAACTTGGTCTGTCCGGTTTGATTGCGGCCGGCCGCATGCACGGTGCGGCAGTGAAAGAACAGCACATCCCCCGCGGCAAGCAGCACCGGGACTTGGGTGGCGATGAGCGCCCGATTCTCGGCAAGATCGGTGCGTAGAAATTGCGCCTCGTCCATACGCGACGGCGCAAAGCTCATGATGTGAGTGCCCGGCAGCACGGAGAGGCCGCCGTTTTCCGGAGATTCCGGCCCCAGCGCCAGCCACACGCTCACCAGTTCGGGCCGCTCGAAGGCCCAGTAACGGATGTCCTGATGCCAGAGCGTGTCGCTACTATAGTGCGGCTGTTTGGTCATGATGCAGTTGTGGTGGGCCTGCGACAAGACCAAGCGAGGACCCAACAGTTGCCGCAGTTTCTCAACCACGACAGGCTTCGTCGCCCAAGACTTAAATACCTCATCTCGCGCATACGCTTGCAGCAAGCGCCGCACGGTGCGTCCGCCGGGCGCATCGCGCGAGGGCGGCGCGCCGGGGTAGTGCAGGTCCGCCTCGTATTCCACTGACGTACAGGGAAGAACTAATGTCGCGGGAGGCAGGACGCCGGGAGCGACCGGCGCCGTGTTTTCCGCCAGTGACCGTTCCGCGACCGCCTTCATCCCGGCGACTTCAGCGGCATTCGCCAGCGCGCGCACGATGATATAGCCGTCTTGGTGAAACCGCTCGAGTTCGATTTGAGTGAACATAGAGCGCGCATTTTACCGGTTATTTGTCCAACAGGCTGTTGAAAAAGCCCATCCATGGGCTTTTTCAACACGAAAAACAAAAAGTGCGATTTTTGCCTTTCTTCATTTTTCAAGCACATAAACCGTTCTTGAAAAATAGCGGCGCTTGCTGCGCTCTCGCTTCCTGCTTCGCTTGCAAGACCAGGGCAAGCCATCCATGGTTTGCCCGTTCGCAGCAATGCTGCTCACCCCTGCACCGCACGCAGGCTGTTTTTCAACAGCCTGCTAACATGCCGGGTTCATGAGGCCTGTGGACGATGTGTTAAAATTATCGTATGGATGTTTCCCACCTGCTCGATCCCTTAAACGACGCCCAACGTGAAGCGGTCACCGCACCGCCCGGCTCCTTGCTGATTCTCGCGGGCGCAGGTAGCGGCAAGACCCGGGTGCTCGTGCATCGCATCGCCTGGCTGATTGAGACCGGCCAGGCCTCGCCGTTCGGCATCCTCGCCGTGACCTTCACCAACAAGGCGGCGGCGGGGATGCGCGGGCGCATCGAACAGTTGCTGGGCGTCTCCGTCGGCGGAATGTGGGTCGGCACCTTCCACGGTCTGGCGCACCGTTTGCTGCGTGCCCATTGGCGCGAGGCCGGCCTCCCTCAGACCTTTCAGATCCTGGACAGCGAAGACCAATACCGCGCGATACGCCGGGTGCTAAAGGCCCTGAATCTGGATGAGGCGCAATGGGCGCCGCGGCAGGCGCAGTGGTTCATCAACGCGCGCAAGGACGAAGGCCAGCGCCCGCAGCACTTGGACGACAACGGCGATCCGCACCTGCGCCAGATGCTGCGCATCTACCGCGCTTATGAGGAAATGTGCGAGCGCTCGGGGCTGGTGGATTTCGCCGAACTGCTGTTGCGCGCGCACGATTTGTGGCGCACCAAGCCGGAGGTGCTGGCCCATTACCAGCAGCGTTTCCACGCCGTTCTGGTGGATGAGTTCCAGGACACCAATGCCATTCAATATAGCTGGCTGCGCCTGCTGGCGGGCCATGAGAACAAGCTGTTTATGGTCGGCGATGACGATCAATCCATTTACGGCTGGCGCGGCGCGCGCATTGAGAACATCCAGCAGTTCAGCAAAGACTATCCCGACACCCGCGTTCTGCGCCTGGAACAAAACTACCGCTCCACCGCCACCATTCTCAACGCCGCCAACGCCCTGATCGCCCATAACAGCGGGCGGCTCGGCAAAAATCTGTGGACGGCGGGCGAACAGGGCACACCCATTCTGGTTTACTCCGCCTTCAATGATCTGGACGAGGCGCGTTTTGTGGTGGAGCGCATCCGCCAGTGGGTGGCGCAAGGCGGGCGGCGCGTGGAGGCCGCCATTTTGTACCGCTCCAACGCGCAGTCGCGGGTGCTCGAAGAGGCCCTGCTACAGGCCGCCATGCCCTATCGCGTCTACGGCGGCTTGCGCTTTTTCGAGCGCGCCGAGATCAAGGACGCACTCGCCTACCTGCGGCTCATCGCCAACCGCGCCGACGATGCCTCTTTCGAGAGGGTGGTGAATCTGCCCACCCGCGGCATCGGCGACAGTAGCCTGGAGGTGATCCGCGCCGAGGCGCGCGCGCACAGCATCACCTTGTGGCAAGCTGCGCATGGTCTGATTAGACAGGCGACCCTGCCGGGGCGCGCCGCCAATGCCGTGGCAGGCTTTCTCAACCTCATCGAGCGCCTGGCGCAGGAGACCACAGGCCTCGGCCTGGCCGAGCAGACCGAACATATCCTGCGGCATAGCGGATTGTTGGATCATCACGCCAAGGAAAAGGGCGAAAAGGGTCAGGCACGGCTCGAAAATCTGGAAGAGCTGGTCAACGCCGCGCGTTATTTTCAGCCCGACACCACGGAAGGCCTCGACCCGCTGTCGGCCTTTCTGGCGCATGCCGCGCTTGAGGCCGGTGAGGGTCAGGGTCAGGCCTGGGAGGACTGCGTGCAGCTCATGACCCTGCATTCGGCCAAGGGCCTGGAGTTCCCGCTGGTGTTTCTGACCGGCATGGAAGAGGGTCTGTTTCCCCACCGAATGTCGGCGGAAGAACCCAGTCGGCTGGAGGAGGAACGCCGCTTGTGCTACGTAGGCATGACCCGCGCCCAGCACCATCTTTATCTCACCCACGCCGAGACCCGCCGCCTGCATGGCTCGGAGACCTATCCTCGCCCCTCGCGTTTTCTGCGCGAGGTCCCGGCGGAGCTGACCAGCGAGGTGCGCCTCAGCGGGTCCGCCCCCACGAAGTACGGCGTAGGACTAATGCCACGAGAGCGGCCCCGTTCCTCCTCAGACTCGTTAGCCTCCAGTTCCTCGTCCGAGGGCTCACTGCGGCTCGGCCAACAGGTACGCCATGCCAAATTCGGCGAGGGGGTAGTGCTGAACTATGAGGGTCAGGGGGAGCAGGCCCGGGTGCAGATCAGCTTCGGACGCGGTGGGAGCAAGTGGCTGATGGTGGCCTACGCGAACTTGCAAACGGTTTAGCGGTCGAATCCCGGGCGAATGGTAAAGATCTTGCATATCGGTAATCTCGAGTGCTGGAATCTTTAGGTACTTGATCTTTAGGGTTAAGATCGTGAGATAATAACGAATCAGTCAGTTGCTGCCGGCATCGCCAGAGAGCAAACCCTGATTTTAATTTAATTTAAACAGCATTTTAAGGAGAAAGTAATGAAAAATAGTTGGTTGATGGGTGGCGCAGCAGCCGCCCTGTTGTTGGCCGGTCAGGCCAATGCCGCCCTGGATATGGAAGCCGGTAAGGCCCTGGCGAAGGAAAGTGGCTGTCTTGCTTGCCATTCTATCGAACAGAAGCGCGTCGGTCCGTCTTGGAACGATGTCAGTGCCAAATATAAGGGCAATGCCGGCGCCAAAGCTGACCTGGTTACTTGGGTGCATAAGGGTGGCACCGGCCGCTGGAAGATGGGTGTGATGCCTGCCTATTCTCCGCGTGTCTCAGACGAGAATATCGAGAAACTGGTAGAGTTTGTATTGTCTCTCGCAAAATAACAAAAAGCAGCATTATTTACATACAAAAGCCAGCCAAAAGCTGGCTTTTGTTTTTTTTAGCGTCGTCGATCAGTCCCGACCGTTTTCCCGTCCCTTATTCGAGGGCACTCGAAATAGGACACTCAAGCCATAAGCAAAAAAGTTGTTGAATTTATAAATGATAATAATTATCATTAGTATTAAGTGCATCCCGCACCTTGAAATAACGGAGAGAGGACATGAAACAGTTGCATCGCCTGGCATTAGGCGCCCTTTTACTGGGCAGTCTCATCCTGATCCCAACGGTCCAGGCCGCTGGGACGGTAGTGGTCTATTCGGCCCGTAACGAACAATTGATCAAGCCGCTGTTTGACGCTTACACCAAAGAAACCGGCGTCAAGGTCAAGTTTGTGACCGGCAAAGAGGGACCGTTGCTGGAGCGCCTCCAGGCCGAGGGCGACAAGACCCCGGCCGATATGCTGATTACCGTGGACGCCGGCAACCTGTGGCAGGCCGCGGAGCGCGGTGTGCTGGCGAAGGTCAACTCCAAGGTTCTGGAGGAAAATATCCCCGCCCACCTGCGCGATCCGGACGGGCAGTGGTACGGCCTCTCAGTGCGCGCCCGCACCATCGTGTATAACACCAAAAAGGTGAAGCCTGCCGACCTCTCCGCCTATGAGGACCTCGGCAATCCGAAATGGAAGGGACGCCTGTGCCTGCGCAGTTCCAAAAAGGTCTATAACCAATCGCTGGTGGCGATGATGATCTCGCGCTACGGCGAGCCCAAGACCGAAGCGATCGTCAAATCCTGGATTCCCAATCTCGCCACCGATGTGTTCTCCGACGATGAGAACCTGCTCGATGCCATGGCGGCGGAGCAGTGCGATGTGGGCATCGTCAACAGCTACTATTTTGGCCGTCTCAAGAAAAAACACCCCGAGGTGCCGATCGGCATCTTCTGGCCTAATCAGAACGAAAACGGCGTGCATGTGAATATCTCCGGCGCGGGCATCACTCGTCACGCCAAGCACTCAGAGGCCGCTTTGAAGCTTCTGGAGTGGTTGTCGTCGGACAAGGCGCAGAATCTGTTTGCCGATTCGAATATGGAGTTTCCCGCCAACCCGAAGGTAAAGCCCAATCCGCTGGTGGCCTCCTGGGGCGAGTTCAAGCACGACACGGTCAATGTCTCCGAGGCTGGGAAGTTGCAGGCCAAGGCGGTGATGTTGATGGACAGGGCGGGATACAAATAACGTTTAAGCAATGGCCCCGCCATGTTTTATCCAAGTAGCGTAGACACACAGGCCGTGCGTCCGGCATGGCGCGTCTCGGACGGCGGGTGGTGGAGGCTCGCCGCCCTGTTGATCGCCGTGCTGGTGAGCATCCCGGTCTTGATGCTGCTGCCCGCCTGGCTCACCCCGAGCAGCGAGGTGTGGCGGCATCTCGCGGATACGGTGCTGGGTGAGTTGCTGCGAAACACCCTGGTATTACTATTAGGTGTCGGTGCGGGCGTGTTGGTGCTGGGTGTGGGGCTCGCCTGGCTGACCGTGATGTATGAGTTCCCGGGCCGGCGCATCTTTGAGTGGGCCTTGATGCTGCCGCTCGGCATCCCCGCCTACGTGATGGCCTTTGTGGCGGTGGGCCTGCTGGATTTCAGCGGCCCGGTGCAGACGGCGTTGCGTGCGGTATTCGGCCAGAACGGCTATTGGTTCCCGCGCATCCGCTCAGAGGGCGGTGTGATCGGGGTGATGATCCTTGCCCTATATCCTTATGTGTACATGCTGGCGCGCAGCGCCTTCCTGAGCCAGGGGCGCACATTGATGGAGGCCGGTCGCAGCCTGGGTTTAAGCCCCCGAGCGGCGTTTGTACGTATCGCCCTGCCGATGGCGCGGCCGGCCATCGCCGCGGGTGTCGCCCTGGCGCTGATGGAAACGCTCGCCGATTTCGGCGCGGTCACGATCTTCAATTACGACACCTTTACCACGGCGATCTATAAGGCGTGGTTCGGCCTGTTCAATCTGGGTGCGGCTGCGCAGTTGTCCACCCTGCTGCTGCTGTTCGTGGCGGTGGCCTTATATGCCGAGCGGCACTGGCGCGGCCAGTCGCGCTATTATGCGGCCGGCAAGCCGGTACAGGGTCATCGTCACCGCTTAACAGGGCTGCGCGCCACTGCGGCGTGCAGCTTCGCTTTGTCAGTCCTGGCGCTTGCCTTTTTCATCCCGGTCGGACAGCTCATTTTCTGGCTGGTGAGCGCGGGGATTGAGGATCTGGATGCAGGCTATGTCGAATTTGTCAGCCACACGGTGAGTCTCGGTCTGTTGGCCGCTCTGATCACAGTGGCGGCAGCCGTGCTGCTTGCCTATGTGCGTAAACAATGGCCAGGCCGCTTGATGCGGGCAGTCACGCGGCTGGCGACGCTGGGTTACGCCTTGCCGGGCGCAGTACTGGCGGTGGGCATCATGTTGGCCTTCACCCGGCTGGATCGGCAGGTGGATGTGCTCGTGCAAACTGTCTTTGGTGTTTCCACCGGCCTGCTGTTGAGCAGCAGTGTGGTGGCCCTGTTGTTTGCCTACCTGGTGCGTTTTCTGGCGGTCGCCCACGGCCCGGTCGAGAGCGCCCTGGAGCGCATCAAGCCGTCGCTGCAGCAGGCCGCGCGCAGCCTGGGCGCGAGCCATCGGGAGCTGCTGTGGCGCGTATACCTGCCGATCCTGCGCCCTGGACTCTTGAGCGCGGCCCTGCTGGTGTTTGTAGAGGTCATGAAGGAACTTCCCGCCACCCTGCTGTTGCGCCCGTTCGATTGGGATACGCTCGCCATCCGCATCTTCGAGCTGACCTCGGAAGGCGAATGGCAGCGCGCCGCACTGCCAGCCTTGACGCTGGTGCTGGTGGGCTTGTTGCCGGTCATCTTTTTGGTCAGGCGGTCGGAATCTGAAGTTTAAAGCAGCACTGGCAAGAGCTTGGCCCTCCATAGTATAGTAGGCGCTGATGTACACCCTGTGGGAGAGCCCCCGTCATACAAAGACATGACGGGGCGCCGAAGGCGCAAACCGCCCGGAAACGCTCAGGCAAAAGGACCTCAGGGTAATATAAATTCTGGAGAGATCCGACTATACAACTTGATGTGTATGGCCGGGCACCGAAGGGGATAAAACTCTCAGGTAACAGGACAGAGGGCGATGTGTGTGCGATTAACCCGCACATACATCGCCTTTTTTGTTTTGCAGGTACAGGTAAAAATATGGGCCACAGAACCCCACTCTATAACGAACACCTTGTCGCAGCTGCGAAGATCGTGGATTTCGCCGGCTGGGACATGCCCATCCACTACGGCTCGCAACTCGAAGAGCACCATCAAGTGCGGCGCGATGCCGGCATGTTCGATGTCTCGCACATGGTTATTGTGGATTTGCAGGGTGCGGAGGTGCGCGCGTTTCTCAAATATCTCATTGCCAACAATGTGGACAAACTTAAGCCACAGCAGGCGCTTTATACATGCATGTTGCAGGAACAGGGCGGGGTGATTGATGACCTGATCGTCTACTTCATGCGCGAAGACTGGTTCCGCGTCGTGGTGAACGCCGCAACTCGTGCAAAGGATTTGGCCTGGATCAAGAAACAAGCGGCGTCATTTAAGGTCACGCTCACTGAGCGCCCCGATCTCGCCATGATAGCCGTGCAAGGACCTAAGGCGCGCGAGCGTGCCTATGAAGTTCTGGATGCCACGTTGCGCGAGCAGGCCGCACAACTCAAACCCTTTTATGCCGCTTACAGCGGCGATATTTTTATCGGTCGCACCGGCTACACCGGTGAGGATGGTTTCGAAATATTGCTGCCGGGCAAGGACGCTGCCGCGATGTGGCGCGCGCTGCTTGGTAAAGGCGTGAAGCCCGCCGGTTTGGGCGCACGCGACACCTTGCGATTAGAGGCGGGCATGAATCTTTACGGCTCGGACATGGATGAAACCATTACGCCATTAGAGTGCGGCTTGGAATGGACGGTCGCCTGGGAACCCGCAACGCGCGATTTTATCGGACGTGCGGCGCTGGAACGCCAAAAGAACGCCGGCGTGAAACGCAAGCTGGTGGGATTGGTGTTGAACGACAAGGGCGTGCTGCGCAACCATCTCGAAGTGCGGGTATCGGGAACCGGCGAAGGCGAAATTACCAGCGGTGGTTATTCGCCGACCCTGGGTAAAGCGATTGCGCTGGCGCGTGTGCCCGCCGCGACGGGTACGAGTTGTGAAGTGGATATTCGCGGCAAGTGGGTTCCGGCGACTGTAGTGAAGCCGCCGTTCGTGAGAAATGGGCGAGCTGTCGTTGTCCTATAAGACTAATAAGTGATGAGGTGAAGCAATGAGCAAAATACCTAATAATCTCAAATACACCAAGACACACGAGTGGGTGGAACTTAAGCAGGACGGCACGGTGACCGTCGGCATCAGCGATCACGCACAGGACTTGCTGGGCGACGTGGTCTACGTGGAGCTTCCACGAGCCGGGCGCAAGGCCAAGGCCGGTGAGGCATGTGCGGTGGTGGAATCGGTGAAGGCGGCGTCGGATATTTACTGCCCGATTAGCGGTGAGATTATCGAGGCTAACGGTGCGCTCGGCGATAAGCCTGAGCTCGTCAATCAGGACAGCTACGGTCAGGCCTGGATGTTTCGCATCAAGCCCGCTGATCCGGCGGAATTGAATCAATTACTGGATGCTGCGGCGTATGCCGCCTTTATTGCCGCAGAGACCCATTGAGCAATCATGCCGTTTATCCCGCACACCACAAAAGATATTGAAGAAATGCTCGCGGCCATAGGGGCCGCGCGCATTGAAGATCTGTTTGATGAAATTCCCGCCGCACTGCACAATGAGCGGCTTACGCAGGTCCCGGCACGCATCAGCGAGATGGACGTTACGCGCCTTATGAGCGAGCGGGCGGCGCAGGACGGCAAGCCGTTGTGCTTCATCGGCGCGGGGGCGTATGAGCACCACATCCCCGCGGCGGTGTGGGAGATTACCACGCGCGGTGAATTTTACTCCGCGTATACCCCCTACCAGGCCGAGGCCAGCCAGGGCACGCTGCAACTGCTGTATGAATATCAGACCATGATGGCGTCGCTCAACGCTATGGAGGTCTCCAACGCCTCACTCTACGACGGCGCCTCCGCGCTTGCCGAGGCCGTACTCATGGCGGTGCGCGCGCACGGTAAATCGAGGCGCATCCTGATGCCAGCGACGGTGCACCCGATGTATCGCAAGGTCGTGCACAGCATCGTCAGGAATCAGGGCATCGAACTGGTCGAAATACCGTACTGCGCGGGCGAAGGCCATACCGTGCCGGAGTCGCTGGAGCAGTTCAAGGGCGCGGACTTTGCAGGGCTGGTGATACCACAACCCAACTTTTTTGGCGTGCTGGAAGAAGTGGACGCGCTCACCGACTGGGCGCACAAAAACGGTCTGCTGGTGATTGCGGTGGTCAATCCGCTTGCGCTGGCGTTGCTCAAGCCGCCCGGCGAGTGGGGCGGCGAGGGCGCGGACATCGCGTGCGGCGAGGGGCAGCCGCTGGGCGTGCCTCTGTCCTCGGGTGGGCCGTATTTCGGTTTTATGTGCTGCAAAAAAAAATATGTGCGGCAGATGCCGGGGCGCATCGTCGGACGCACCGTGGATCTCCACGGCAAACCCGGCTTTGCGCTCACCTTGCAGGCGCGCGAACAGCACATCCGCCGCTCCAAGGCGACCTCCAACATCTGCACCAATCAGGGTCTACTGGTCACCGCCGCAACGATACACATGGCGCTGCTCGGGCCGGAGGGTCTGGAACGCGCCGCCGCCGCAAGCCACGCCAACACAGTTGCGCTGCTGGAAAAACTCACTGCCATTCCCGGTATGACCAGGGCATTCAGCCGGCCGGTATTTCATGAGGCCGTGGTGCGCTTGAACAAACCGGTGCGCGAGGTGCTGCACGCGTTAGAGAAGGACAATCTGCTGGGCGGCCATGCCTTGGACGAGCACTACCCCGAGCTTGGTGATGCGATCTTGGTTTGCGCCACCGAGACGAAAACCACAGATGATCTCGATACCTATGCCGCACACCTGCGGCGTATAATGAGCAACTAACAAACTGGAACATCAAGGAGAGACAGTATGTCGACCATTACTCTGAAAGGCACAACTATTCACACCAACGGCGAGCTTCCCAAGGTCGGCGCCAAGGCGCCGGACTTCAGTTTAGCGGACGCGAACCTCGACGATATGACGCTGGCCGATTTTCGCGGCAAGAAGAAGCTACTCAACATCGTTCCCAGTTTGGATACGCCGGTGTGCGCGATGAGCACCAAAAAATTTAACGAGTACGCCAAGAATCGCAATGACACGGTGATGCTGATGATTTCCGCCGACCTGCCGTTCGCCATGAACCGTTTCTGCACCTCGGAAAACGCCAAAAACGTCGTCACGCTTTCCATGATGCGCGACCGGCATTTCGCCAAGGATTACGGCGTGCTGATCGAGGACGGACCGCTGGCCGGCATCACCGCACGCGCCGTGGTGGTGATTGATGAGAATGACAAGGTGAAGTACACCCAACTCGTCCCGGAGATCGCCCAGGAGCCGGATTACGACAAGGCGATCGCGGCGTTACAGTAAGCGCTTATAAGCAACCGGGGCCGGGCTTTGCGCCCATTGCAATCAGGATTTTGCTGAGGGGGCAGAAGCCGGTGAATGCGGTTTGCAGCAGGTTGGCGCCGACGAAGGCGGTAAACCAAAGCCAATAGGGCGAGTGAAGCTGAGACAGGATCAGGCTGATAAGAATAAAACTGCCGGCGAACGCCAGCACCATGCGGTCTGTGGTCATAGTCATAAGGAACCTCTGATTTATTCGGAGGTTCCGTGTGGTGCAGGGAGCGCCAGAGCTTCCACAAACGTTACCTCCATTCACAACAATACGCATAGGCGTCGTCAGGGTCAAGCACATGTTGATTTTTGAACATTCGCAGCAGGGACGCATTAATTCCTCGCAGTCACCGCTCGACAAACCGGAAGCGAAGGACATTCCGCAACATCTGCGCCGCGCGCGGCGGCCCTTGTTACCTGAAGTCTCCGAGATGCAGGCCGTGCGGCATTATACAAAGTTGTCGCAGAAAAATTTCTCAATAGACACGCACTTCTACCCGCTCGGCTCCTGCACCATGAAGTACAACCCGCGTGCGTGCAACAAGCTCGCGCTGTTGCCGGGTTTTTTGGGAAGACATCCGGGCGCACCGGAAAGCTACAGCCAGGGGTTTTTGGCGTGCATGTACGAGTTGCAGGAAATGCTCAAGGACGTGACGGGCATGAAGGCGGTGTCGCTTACGCCGATGGCCGGGGCACAGGGCGAATTCGCGGGGGTGGCCATGATCCGCGCCTATCACGATGCGCGCTGCGACACGGCGCGCAGCGAAATCCTGGTACCCGATGCCGCGCACGGCACCAACCCCGCCACCGCCGCGATGTGCGGCTACACGGTGCGCGAGATTCCTACCGACGGCGATGGCGATATTGATCTTGAGCAATTGCGCGCCGCGGTGGGGCCACATACGGCGGGCCTGATGCTCACCAACCCCTCGACATTGGGTGTGTTTGAAAAGGATATTCAACAGGTACAGAAAATGGTGCATGATGCGGGCGGGTTGCTCTACTATGACGGCGCCAACCTCAACGCCATCCTCGGCAAGGTAAAGCCCGGCGACATGGGTTTCGATGTGATCCACATGAATCTGCACAAGACCTTCTCCACGCCGCACGGCGGCGGCGGGCCGGGCGCGGGGCCGGTGGGCGTGAATGATCGCTTGCTGCCGTTTCTTCCCATCCCCATCGTGGATAAAGAAAAAGAGGGTGTTTACCGCTGGCTCACGGAAAAGGATTATCCGCAGAGCATCGGACGTTTATCCGCCCACATGGGCAATGCCGGCGTGCTGTTGCGCGCCTATGTGTACGCGCGCCTACTGGGCCGCGAAGGCATGCCCAGGGTAGCCGAGTTCGCCACGCTGAACGCCAATTACCTGATGGCGAAGTTGACCCGGCTCGGCTATCAGGCGGCCTATCCCAACCG
>DATMXC010000027.1:0-2128 GCA_035561915.1 Gammaproteobacteria bacterium | reverse complement strand
CCTGAAAGCACGCACCCCGCCCAGCCCAGCGAGGAAACGACAGGCACCCCGTTATCCCCCGCTCCGACACCCTGATTCAAGCTACACCTATTCGCCCTCTTCTTCTGTAGTTTGCGAACCGGCCGCCGGGTGACATGGCGGCGCAGCTTTATCCCGTTCCGCACGCTGCTTACGCACCTGTTTGGGATCGGCAAGCAAGGGCCGGTTGATCTCCACCCGATCGCCCGGCCGTAGTGGGTTGTCCAATTTGGTCAACTTGCCGAAGATGCTCACCTTGTTAACATTGAGGTCTATCTCCGGATAAGACTCCAGAATCCCTGAGCGCCTGATAGCCACTTCCACCGTCGCCGCATGCTAGATCGGAACAGGCAGAATCACCTGGACATCGGGGCGAGCATAAGCCACCTCCACCACCTACTTGGTTGAAAGCAGGTCTTTGCTTATCGTTTCAGATTCTGAATGACTGACCATACCGTTCAGCCGCCATCTTTGCCGTACATATCGTTAGCGCGCTGGCAAAAGGCCTCCACCAGCGTATTGGTGATCTGATGAAAGACCGGTCCAAACACCATCCCGACAAGTCTATTTGAAAATTCAAAATCCATATCCAGAGACACCTTGCAGGATCCCGGCGCCAACGCGTCAAAACGCCAGAAGCCTTCCAGGTGACGAAACGGCCCTTCCAGCAAGCGGATCTCAATCATCTTGTTCTTCTGCAAGCGGTTACAGGTGGTAAACGACTTCTGCAACCCGCCCCGCGCCAGCTCGAGCACCGCGCGCACCTCATCGGCGTCGCGGCTCAGTATCTCGGCGGAAACACACCACGGCAAGAACTTCGGGTAAGACGCGATATCATCCACCAGCACGTACATCTGCTCGGCGGAGTAAGACACCAGGGCGCTGCGGCTGATCGTTGTCATGGTCGGTGTGGCCCGCGAGGCATCATCTCTGAATCCCATTACTCAAAGGGTGGCTATTGTCGGTTAAACCAGTCTGCCCCTCAAGCCCATCTATAAAGGGCATCTCTAAAAATGATGTATTTTGATTCAAGACAAGGCGCAGCGCCGTCGAGCAGCACAGCATACACGCCAGTATGTGAGCAGCGCAGACAAGCTGCAACGCAGTATTGGAGCAAAAGACGCATTTTTAGAAGTGCCCTTTAAGTATACCTGTTAGCGGCAGGCCTTTATAATGAACCCATGTCCAAAGCAAAAACCAAAGGCACACCCGCCACCATCGCCCTCAACAAAAAAGCCCGCCACGATTATTTTCTGGAGGAGCGCTTTGAGGCCGGCCTCGCCCTGGAAGGCTGGGAGGTCAAAAGCCTGCGCGCCGGGCGCATCCAGCTCAAAGAGAGTTATGTGCTGCTCAAGAGCGGCGAGGCGTGGCTGTTTGGCGCGCACCTCTCCCCGTTACCCACAGCCTCTACGCATATTCACCCCGATCCCCTGCGCACGCGCAAATTACTCTTGCACAAGGACGAATTAAACAAGCTGATTGGCGCGGTGGAGCGCAAGGGCTACACCTTGATACCGCTTGCCATTTACTGGAAAAAGGGCCGCGCCAAGCTGGAGATCAGCCTTGCCAAAGGTAAACAGACCCACGACAAACGGGACACAGAACGCGACCGCGACTGGCAGCGCGAGAAGGAGCGGCTGCTCAAAGTCCATTGATATTCTGGCCGGGAACTTTCACCTGAGCTATACTGTCGAACTCTGTGCAATCCAGGGACGGATTGCGACGATTCACTCCATGGGGGCGACCTGGCTTCGACGCGGGTTACAAAGCCTGAGGGGCATGCCGAGGTGCAGTTCACCTCGTTAATCAAACTGCACAATTATAGTTGCCAACGACGACAACTACGCCTTAGCGGCTTAATCCCCGCTAACCTCTGACTGAAGCCGTGCTTGTGCGTTCAGAGTCCGCAAGGACATTCAGAGGTCGACGCTCACAAGATCGCGCTGCGGCTCGTCCAGGGTCAATGCGCTAAAATCTTACTGGACTCGCCTGTTGTGTTCCCTGCCTGTCGGGTAGCAACGGGTTAAATCCAATGACCAGGCTACGCATGTAGAACCAAAGGTAGCGGATTTGCGGACGCGGGTTCGATTCCCGCCGCCTCCACCATTTA
>DATMXC010000026.1:0-6815 GCA_035561915.1 Gammaproteobacteria bacterium | reverse complement strand
GTGACGACACTCACCAAACGCATGGCCGAAGACCTTAGTGAATATCTGGATGAGCACGGCGTAAAAGTACGTTATCTGCACTCCGACATCGAGACCGTGGAGCGCGTCGAGATCATCCGCGATCTGCGCTTGGGCACATTCGACGTACTGGTCGGCATCAACCTGCTGCGCGAAGGCCTGGACATGCCGGAGGTATCTCTGGTCGCCATCCTGGACGCGGATAAAGAAGGATTCCTGCGCTCCGAACGCTCGCTCATCCAGACCATAGGCCGTGCCGCACGCCACATCAATGGCATGGCGATTCTGTATGCAGATCGGATTACCGATTCCATGAAACGCGCAATCGGCGAGACCGACCGCCGTCGCATCAAGCAAATCACCTACAACAAACAACACGGCATCACACCGGTAGGTATCCAAAAAGCGGTTGCCGATATTATGGAAGGTGCACGCAGCGCCCCCGGCGGCGCCAAACACTACGCCAAGGTCGCCGAAGACACCGCGAACTATGAAGCCCTGTCGCCGGAAAAGCTGGTGCAGCGGATCAAAAAACTGGAGCAACAGATGTACAAGCACGCACGCGACCTGGAGTTCGAGGAGGCCGCGCAACTACGCGACGAGATAAAACTTCTACAGGCGCGCCAGCTTGGATTAATGGATAGAAAGGTTGGGTGAACGGACAATGAGCCTCTTGGGGATGGCGAGGGAATCCATTGGCAGGAAATTGACAAAGGCCTGAGCATAGAGGGTCTGCGCCAGGCAGCGCCCTTACCTGTGTAGCTATTCAGAACATTGATGTCTCTTTTGGACGCGTTTTCTGCAACAATAGTACCGTCCCTACCTCACCAAATATCAAGGAGATGAATATGACCATGACTTTAAGCCTCGCCCCGCTGGTTTCACTGATCGCCGGTATACTCATTCTGATTGTGCCGCGTCTGCTGAACTACATCGTCGCAATTTATTTGATCGTTATCGGCTTGCTTGGACTGTTCGGCGCGGGCGATTTTCACCTGCGTTGAAAGCTCGCGCATATCGAAAGCGTACGTGCTTCCGGTATGCGTTTAAGATGCCTGGCGGGGGCTGTCACGCCCTAGATAAAAGGGGCACACACCTTTACTAGGCCAATATCTCGACCCCCTGTTTGGCGCAATACTCCCGCATCCATGCCGGGTAGGCGCGACGATCTTCGTCGTTGAAGAACACCTCTTCGCGCCGGTTGCCGCGCTGGGTGATGGGGTACGCAACGCCGGAGAATACGGTATGTGCAAGCCGGGGCATGACCGCAGTCTAACGCGCGCAAATAACGTGTGCGTCCCCTCCCCTTTATTCTTCAGCGTGATGCGGCTTGACATGCGGTACGTAAAAGCGTACGTTATGGGCTTAATACTTGAAGGGGTACGCCATGACCACCCTGACTGCCAGCGAAGCACGCACCAACCTCTATCGCCTTTTGGATGAAGCGGCGGCGTCCCACGAGCCGATCACCATTACCGGCAAGCGGTCCAATGCTGTACTCATTACCGAAGCGGATTGGCGCGCCATTCAAGAGACGCTGTCCCTGCTGTCTGCCCCAGGCATGCGCGAATCCATCAAGGCCGGGTTGAGCGAGCCTATAGAAGAATGCTCCAAGGAACTTGACTGGTGAGCTGGCAATTGGCCTTCACCAAACAGGCGCAAAAAGACGCCCAGAAACTAAAGACCAGCAACCTCAAACCCCAAGCTGAAAAACTCCTCCAGCTACTACGCGAAAACCCCTTTCAAAATCCTCCACCGTACGAAAAGCTCGTAGGCGACCTAGCCGGAGCCTATTCGCGACGCATCAACATTCAGCATCGGCTGGTATACCAGGTGCTCGAAAAGGAGCATATCGTCAAAGTGCTGCGCATGTGGACTCACTACGAATAACCCTAGGCCAGTATCTCGACCCCCCGTTTGGCACAATACTCCCGCATCCATGCCAAGTAGGCGCGACGATCTTCGTCGCTGAAGAACACCTCTTCGCGCCGGTTGCCGCGCTGGGTGATGTGGTGCACAACGCCAGAGAATACGGTACGTGCAAGCCGGGGCATGACCGCAGTCTGACGCGTGCAAATAACGTGTGCGTCTCCTTATGTAGGAAGCACTTACTTTGGGACCCGCACCGCAACGTAGTTCTCATCAATATTATGGATTCGGTCATGGCCCAGAATCCTGAAGGTGCCCCGCCACTGATTACCATTGTCGTAATTCAGTGTCATGCGGAATTGGTCCCTGGCCAGCTTCGTGAAATCCCACGACCCGCTTACTTGCTCACGCCCGCCTCGTCCCTCTATGAATGCCTCTTGCCTACCTGAAAAACTACCGTCCTCCAAGTAATCTATGAATGAGCCGCCTTCAATGCCAGCTATTTTTTGTTCAACCTGCCAACGACCGATGACGAACTGACGCGTCGCTTCTGGAGTCGGGCTAGGCGATCGTTGATTTAAAACGGCATATCCAAATCCAGCGACGCCAATGAGCAATAATGCGAATACGAGTACCTTTGCACGGACGGGAGCACTTCTAAAGAATGTCAGAGCGACGATTCCTAGAATTAGGCACATAAGGGACAGCGTTCCCAGAGAGCTTGAAGCCGCCGCTCTAATCACTTCAGCATTCAATAAGTTTTCCACGTTCACCTCTTCTTTGTTTAGCCCAACTATTAATTATCGGGAAGTATAGGAAGTATAAACGGTACTTTTCCCTAAAATCGAATGTATCACAACGCCATCAACCCCTCCATTCGGTGGAACAGCGCCGGGCGGTCTTTTGCTGGGCCGTCACTGGCCGATACCCCAGCGTGCTGCGATTGCGGTCCACCTCTCTCGAAATGGTCGAAGGACTACGGCCCAGTTGCTGAGCAATGGCCCGATAGCTGCTCCCTAGGGCTAATTGAAGACTCATTTCTTCGCGCTCGGTAACCAATAAACGATTGTAACCCACTGACATGCAACACCTCCTGAAAAAACCCGCGAATAACAATGACACTTAATTATTGAACGGGGATAATCTAATTCTAGTAGGCATTGCATCGGCCGCGCTAAGTAGCGCGACCGTTAAAGGGAGGATGAAAACATGGCATTCGAATACGTTATTGTAGTTTTTCCGACGAAACGGCAAGTCTACATCGATGACGAAAGCAACGGCCATACCAACGACAAGCTGCGCGTCGACACCGGCACCCACGTATTCGATCTCGGCACCTATGCCAACTACGCACCGGAGTCCCAAACCGTTCTGGTGGAGGGAACCTCGTCATTGGAACCAATGAAAATCGTTTTCACCAGGAAGGTGGGAAACTGATGGCCATGCAACATGCCGGGCGTGTCGCTGTTTTCCTTGCTGCCATAGTATTGACGGCATGCGCGGCGTTCCTCCCCAACCCGCCTCTTGTCAAATACGATCCGGACGCTGGGTATCGATTCGAGCGGCTGGAACAAGGGAGCAACAGTGACGAATTGTTCGTCATCGTGACTTTTTCCGGCGGCGGCACGCGTGCGGCGGCGTTGTCCTACGGCGTCATGGAAGCGCTGCGTGACACCATGATCGATTGGAAGCAACGCCGAGTGTCGCTGCTGGATGAGGTGGATGTGATTTCATCCATCTCCGGCGGCAGCTTCCCCGCGGCCTACTACGCCCTCTACGGCCCGCGTATCTTTGACGAATTCCCTGGCAAGTTTCTCTATCGCCCTATCCAGACCGACCTGTTATTGCAGGCGTTGACACCTGCCAGCTTGCTGAAGCTCGCCTCGTCGAGTTACGGGCGCAGCGATCTGGCCGCCGAGTTCTATAACCAAGAAATATTTGGCGGCGGATCCTACGCCGATGTAATCAAACGAGGACGCCGTCCCTTCGTGATCCTGAATGCGACCGACATGAGCAAAGGCACTCAGTTTTCTTTTATTCAGGATCAGTTCGACCTGCTTTGCTCGGACTTGGCTGGCGTGCCCTTGGCACGCGCCGCCGCTGCATCGTCCGCCTTCCCCGGCGGACTCACGCCGCTGACTTTTCAGAACTATGCCGGGGGGTGCCAGTACCGTCAGCCAAAATGGGTCGAGCTCGCCGCCAAAGACCACGCGTCGCGCGTCAATCCGCGCCGCACCGCACGCGCCGAGGAGCGATTGTCGTTCACTGCCGACGGGCCTGCTCGGCGCGACTACATCCATCTCACCGATGGCGGCGTGGCGGACAATATCGGTTTGCGCGGGCCACTGGCGGCTGTGACGTCCATCAATCATTCCTGGAGCGTGTTGCAGATGCTGAATGCGAACAAGGTGAATAAGCTGGTGGTCATCGTGGTGAATGCAGCCACCGATCCGGTGACGAAGCGGGACAAGACTCCGCATGTTCCCGGGCTCATCGATACGCTGACAGCAGCGGCGACGGTCCCGCTGGATAACTACTCGTTTGACACGCTGGAACTACTCGGCGCGACGGTGAATGAGTTCAACAAAGAAGGGTATCTGATCGACGGCTGCAAGAGACTTGCGGCGAGCCGGGGCGAGCAGTGCGCGTTGGACATCCCGGCGCCGCATCGTGTTGAGCTTTATCCGGTGCAGGTGGCATTCGATTACATCGGCGACGCCGAAGACCGAACCTGGTTCAAGAACCTCCCCACTAGCTTTGAGTTGCCGCGGGAGACCGTAGACCGTTTGCGAACTGTCGCACGTAAGCTACTCAATGAAGATCCCAACTTCAAGAAACTGATGAAGGAACTTCACGGGTGCTTGCCATACGGAAAGCAAACTTGTTAATCGGTGGCGCGTCGCAATGGGGTGGGGTGGTGAAGGTCATTGCCTGCATCGAAGACCCGGCGGTCATCGGAGACATAAAAGGGGCGCACACCTTTCCTAGGCTCTACTTTCCGCATTCCTCGACCGTCCTCGCGCTTGATGCCCATGGTAGGTATCATCGAGAGCGGAGGAGAAAAACAGCCCTTGTCATAGGTGCCCTTTCCAGCATTTGGCGCGATTGATCCGCTGTGCGTAGCGCGTGTGCTGGTTGCATCGAATCCCGAGTTCGCGGGCGAGATCAGAAGCGGGCTTATCGCCGCGCTCCAATAACCGCACCGCTTCGAGCTTGAATTCCTTGGTAAACAACGGGCGCGTCTTCATCGGACATCCTCCTTACTGGCATTATGTGCCTATCTGGCTGTCCGTGAAACTGGGGATACCTCAGTGCATCCCCTTTATTCTCCATGACGTTGTTAGGTGTCGTTGGGCTCACTGAATAATCCAAGAAAAAGATTGGCAAGCAAGATAGCTAAGCCGAGAAGCAGCCCACCTACACCGATATAGGTAAATAGTTCTGTAGTCGGGTGTGAACGTGCCGCGTCCCTACCGATAGATGGCGCAAGGAGAAACATTGACAGCCAAGCGAGCGGATAAAAGCCTCCGAGGCCAATAAATACTGCTGCAATCTTTTTAAATTTTTCCTTGAGACTAGACGCTACAATGAGTAGCAATAATCCAATAGAGAAAGCTGCGATTCCTGTGGCGTGGAAATGCGCTCGTTGCACATAGCGCCATATCTTTTCTGGGCTGTTCGCGTCATGGAGTCCTGGGTGTGCAGCGATCCCTTGAGCCACATACTTTTGAAAAAGATCTTCGTTGACCCCAAATGTTACGCCGAGACTTATACCGAAGAGCAGCCCAAGCATCACTAACACCAGGCCATATTTGATGTTTATCAGATTGTAGGTCATTAAATTTCTCCAGGATACCTAACGTATATTCGACATCAATCAATAGTGAAATATAACCGGGAATCCTACGCCGTATAACCTATGCTGTCGATTCATATAATATTGATTTGACAACACATACCCTAAAAAAACTGGCAACTGGCACAGAAATCACGGCGGCACCAAAAATCCGCCTTCTGGTCAAGGTACGTGACCGTTTGCGCTTAAAACATTACAGCCTGCGCACCGAGCGGTGCCTATGTCGGTTGGATTAAACGCTATATTTTGTTTCATGGCAAGCGGCATCCGCGAGACTTGGGGGCGCAGCATGTGGAAGCGCTTCTGACCAATTTGGCGATTAGACGGAAAGTGGCTGCGGCCACGCAAAATCAGGCGCTAGCGGGCTTGCTGGTTTTGTATTAAAGTTGAGTCGGCCAGCCTACTGGGCTAGAATTAGTACTTCAACAGGCGCGTAGCTCAGTGGTAGAGCACTACCTTGACATGGTAGTGGTCGGTGGTTCGATCCCACTCGCGCCTACCAGAGTAAATGAAATCGCGCGTAGCGCGGTCGGCTCGCCTCCCTCTCCCCTTGGGGGGAAGAGGGAATGAGGGTGAGGGGAAACGATTCCCAACACGTATAGTCACGCGGCCTTTGGTAATGGTCGCCACTGAATATTAAGGATTTATTATGCCCATCGTCACCCTCCCCGACGGCAGCCGCCGCGAGTTTGCGCAGCCCGTCACCCTTAAAGATGTCGCCGCCTCCATCGGCGCGGGCCTGGCCAAGGCGGCGCTTGCGGCCAAGGTGGATGGCAAGCTGGTAGACCTCTCGCACCTGCTCGACCACGATGCCAGCGTCGCCATCGTCACTGATAAAAGTCCGGAGGCGCTCGATGTCGTGCGCCACTCCAACGCACATCTGCTCGCGCAAGCGGTGAAGGAGTTGTTTCCCAAGGCGCAAGTCACCATTGGCCCGGTGATTGAAGACGGCTTTTATTATGACTTCGCCTTCGAGCACCGCTTTACGCCGGAAGACCTGGCCGCCATCGAGGCCAAGATGCAGGAACTCGCGGCGCGTGATTTGCCGGTGTCGCGTTCGGTGATGTCGCGT
>DATMXC010000025.1:0-9600 GCA_035561915.1 Gammaproteobacteria bacterium | reverse complement strand
GCGAACGCTGCCTTGTGGGCAGGGGCATTGTAGTAGCGCGTACGGAAAGATTTACTGCTCGTCGCCTGTTCGCGAAAATTGACCAGGCCGCCATCTTTTCCAGCCAAGGTCGCGCTCCACCAGCCTGATGGATAAGTACATTGCGGAAAGTGCAAGGTGCGTACATCGACAAAGCCCGCCGCGCGCAGGGCGTGGTGCATAGCGGTAATCAATTCGGCATGAAACAGTGGCGACTCGCTTTGTCCCACAATAATCCCCCCCGGTTTCAACGCCCTCCAGCCATCCCGGTAAAAGGTTTCGGAAAATAATCCCGCGGCGGGGCCGATGGGGTCGGTGCCGTCCACGATGATGACGTCAAAACTCTCCGGCTGAGCCTCTTTCAGCCACTTAATGCCGTCGCCAAAGTAAAAGCGGGTGCGCGGATCATTGTTCGAGGCGCATAATTCGGGAAAGAATTGTTCGGCCACCCGGGTGACGCGCTCGTCCAGCTCAACCTGGGTGACGCGCTCCACCGGGTGCTTCAACACTTCATGCAGGGTGCCGCAGTCGCCGCCGCCGATGATGAGTACGTCCTTCGGGTCAGCATGTGTGAACAGGGCGGGGTGGGACATCATTTCGTGGTAGATGAAGTTGTCGCGACCGGTCACCATCACCAGCCCGTCCAGGGTCATGAGGCGGCCGAAGGTTTCGGTCTCGTAGATCTCGATGCGCTGATAGACCGACTGCTCATCGTGCAGCTTGGCCTTGGTCTTGAGTGAAATCGCCGAGCCCTGTCCCTCCCATTGCTCGGTGTACCAGGTGCTATCTAACGTCATGTTTATTCCCATTTGGTGAACTCGCCAGGAACGGCGATAATAGCAGAATTGTTTTTGAGAGTGTGACAGGATACCAAGCACTATGACTGATTGGACGATAGAGCAGGCGCGTGAGGCGTATAACCTTAAGCATTGGGGCGGCGGTTATTTCGATATCAGCGAACAGGGGCGTCTCATCGCGCGTCCCGGCCGCGCGACGCAAGGGGATATTGATCTCTACAAGCTCAGCGGGGAGATCGCTGCGGCGGGGCTGAAGCTTCCCGTGCTGGTGCGTTTTTCAGATATTCTGCACCAGCGCGTGGACACGCTGTGCGAGGCCTTTGCGCGCGCCATGCAGGAGGAGTCCTACCAGGGTAGCTATACCGCCGTTTATCCCATCAAGGTTAATCAGCAGCGCCATGTGGTGGAGGAGATACTCAAGCACGGCGGGTCGCGCGTAGGTCTGGAGGCCGGCAGCAAGCCCGAACTGCTGGCCGTGCTGGCCTTGTCTGCCCAAAACGGCGGGGTGGTGATCTGCAACGGATATAAAGACCGCGAGTATCTGCGCCTTGCCCTCATTGGTAGAAAACTTGGCCACCGCGTGTACATCGTGATTGAGCGCCTTGCGGAGTTGGAACTGGTGATCGAGGAGGCACGTGCGCTGGATATCAAACCGCTGCTCGGCGTGCGCGTGCGGCTTGCGTCCATCGGTGCGGGAAAGTGGCAGAACACCGGCGGCGAGAAGTCCAAATTCGGTTTGTCCGCCGCGCAGGTGCTGCGCGTGGTGCAGCGGCTGCGCGAGGCCGGTATGCTCGATACCCTGCAACTGCTGCACTTCCACATGGGCTCGCAGATCGCCAATGTCCGCGACATTCAGCTCGGCATGCACGAGTGCGCACGTTACTATGCAGAACTGCACGCGCAAGGCGTGGCGCTGCAATGCGTGGACGTGGGCGGCGGTTTAGGCATAGATTACGACGGCACGCGTTCGCGCAGCTTTTGTTCCATGAATTACAGCGTGCAGGAGTACGCCAACAACGTGGTGCATGCCTTGTATGAGATCTGCGCGGTGCGTAATCTGCCCCATCCGCACATCATCACCGAGGCGGGGCGCGCAATGACCGCCCATCACGCAATGCTCATCACCAATATCATAGACGTGGAGCGCGCTCCGGGCGAGAATTCAGTGACGGCTGTACGCGAGGATGAGCCGCGCATCATCCGCGATTTGTGGGAAGGTTTGTGCAGCCTGTCGAGCCGCTCCGCGGTAGAGGTCTATCACGACGCCGTGCACGGGCTCACCGAGGCTAATGAGATGTTCACGCACGGTGTGCTGAGCCTGGAGCAACGCGCACGCGCCGAGCAGATCTATTCGGCGATCTGCTGGAAGGTGCGCGAACTCTTGCAGAACGGCCCGCGCGCGGGACGAGAGGTGCTGGATGAATTGAACGAAAAACTCGCCGACAAATATTTCTGCAATTTCTCCCTGTTTCAGTCTATGCCCGACGCTTGGGCGATAGATCAAATCTTTCCGATAATGCCGCTACATCGCCTGGACGAGCGCCCCACGCGCCGCGTCACGCTGCAAGACATGACCTGCGACTCGGACGGGCGCATTGATCTCTATGTGGATGGCGAAGGTGTGGAGACCAGTCTACCGCTGCATCCGCCGCGCGCCGGTGAGCCCTATCTGCTGGGCTTCTTTTTACTCGGCGCCTATCAGGAAATCCTCGGCGACATGCACAATCTGTTCGGCGACACCGATTCGGTGCATGTCGAGCTGCGCCCTGACGGCGGCTATGAGTTGGTGCAGCCGCTGCGCGGCGACACCGTGGACACGGTGCTGCGCTATGTGAATTTCAATGCTGAGGAGTTGTTGCAGACCTTCCGCGCCAAGATCGCCGCCTCGACATTAAACGCGGCGCAACGAGAGGGCTGCTTGCAGGAGTTGCAAGAGGGTTTGAGCGGTTACACCTATCTGGAAGATTAGGCGCGACCTCTATGACGCGGAAATATGAAATTATCGAGCGCGAGGTACGTTATCAGGGTTTCTTTCGCCTGGAGCGCTACCGCTTGCGTCATGAATTGTTTTCCGGAGAGATGAGCCGTGTGCTTACGCGCGAGCTGTTCGAGCGCGGCCACGCCGCCGCCGTGCTGCCCTACGACCCTGAACGCGATGCGGTAGTACTGATTGAGCAGTTTCGTATCGGCGCGCTCGACGACGCACAGGGATGTGCTAGTGTCGCGGGAGGCAGGACGCCGGGAGCGACCGACGCGCATGGCCCGTGGCTGCTGGAGATCGTGGCCGGCGTGATGGAAGCGGGCGAGGGTGCGGAAGACCTGGTGCGGCGCGAAGCGGTGGAAGAGGCGGGCTGCGTGCTCCAGGAGCTACAGCCGATTTGCGAGTTTCTGGTTAGCCCGGGCGGCACCAGCGAGCGCATCAGCCTGTTCTGCGGGCGCGTGGACAGCGCCACGGTGAACGGCGTGCACGGCGTTCACGAGGAGGGGGAAGACATCATGGTGCACGTGCTGCCGCTGCAGGAAGCGTTGCGCGCCGTCACGCAAGGCAGAATCCGCTCTGCCAGTCCCATCATCGCACTGCAATGGCTGGCTCTGCATCGTGACGAAGTGCGCGCCCATTGGGGCGTCCTGCCCGGCAAAAAGCAAGAAATGTGATTTTTGCTTTTCTACATTTTTCAAACACGAGGTGCACTTGGTCGAGAAAACGGGGTTGCGTGGGGGCGGTCGGTTGCATGGGCAAATCCTCCTGTGGGGAAAGACCACATGTTCGACGGATGAAGTCATGAAGGATAGATGGATCCGTTCATCCAGATTTTGATAGACGGAAAGCGCCCGAGGTAATATGCTGTTCGGAAAGGGCTTCCTGGGTACGACCAGACCTATTGCGGGAAGAGATAGATGGAATGATGATCTGCTCACATAACAGTTAGGAAACTGATGTCCTATGCAGCGCGATCAGCTCTTTGGTCTTACATTCGAGAACATACCCCTCATCAATCTGCGGCGGGATTTCAATCAGACATATTCTTTTGTATTCCACCCCGATTTCGCTCGAGTCTTTGAGTCACCCATCAGGCCCGTTGAGTTGCCGCTGATGGTATGGAAAGGCATGCCTGACGACCTTGTTACCGTCCTCCTTCAAAGAGCGGTTCTCGGGGTCGAATCGTATTTGCCGGGCGCTCTGTTTCACACGGCGGGACACCTTGGCAAGGTCTCTTCGGAACTTTTCGCGAAGCTACGAAACCCCTTTTCGTTCGGGTCCAAGTCTGCCGTCGTCAACATCTACCACCGAATGCCCGCTGAACTGCACTGGGAGTTGAGCCTTCTACATTTTGACGCGGAGCTCTTCGAGAAGACTAAGCTTTTCTATCAGCACATCCGCAACCCACTCTTCCACGGAAAACAACTGTCTCGCCCCGAAGTGCAAAGCGTTCGTGCGGCAATGGATCACTTGGCACGACTATACGAATGGATTGACCATTGGTTTAATCCAGAGCATCTCATACCTGGTGGTACTAGTCTTGCGGGCATACGATCAAAAGATCCGCCGTCACAAAATGGCCTCACAGCTTCCTAACCCGGCGTTGGAGCGGACGCGCCGATTCATGCTGCCGCCTATTGGGGCACTGTGCCGGCGCGCCGCTCAACTCGTACGTTATGAGTATCTGCCATCGTCCTATTCATTATTTAATGCCTTAGCTATATCTTTCCTATGAGTATTCTTCCAGCAAGTACAATTGTTAGATCCGAGCGACGCAGATATAACAATGACGCTCTGCGAAGCAAGATTGAGCTAGTCAGAAATCTATACAAAGAATCAAGTATACAGTTGAACCCAACTAGCCAACTGTACGAATTATTGGAAAGTGCGGAAAAGCTTGTTGATGAGTGGGCTAGCGGCAATAGCGAAACAACTGATATGGCGCTATTGTTTAAGTTCCTTCATATTGAAAGAATCTCAAGTGCCAAACTAAAGGGGACGCTACCCTTTATTCTTGGCCGCCATGATGATAAATTCTGCTCATGCCCCGCCTTGCCCGCACTGTCTGTGCCCAGGTACCCCACCACATCACCCAGCGGGGTAATCGCCGCGAGGACGTGTTCTTCACTGACGAAGATCGGCAGGCCTATTTGGCTTGGCTGAAGGAGTACGCCGAGAAGTACAAGGTGGATATTCTCGCGTATTGTCTGATGACCAACCATATACACCTCATCGCCGTACCGTCTACCGAGGAGGGTCTGCAACAAGTACTCAAACCCTTACACATGCGCTATGCCCAGCGGATCAATCGTGAGCGCGGCTGGAAAGGGCATGTATGGCAAGGACGGTACTTCTCTTCTGCCCTGGATGATGACTATCTTTGGGCGGCTATACGCTATGTAGAGCGTAACCCGATAAGAGCCAAAATGGTCCGGAAGGCGGAGAATTACCGTTGGTCCAGCGCGGGCTGGCACTGCGGATTGAGACCAGACCCGTTACTGACGACAAAGCCGACGTGGCGCAGGCAGTTTGAAGGCATAGGCGACTGGTCAGCCTGGCTAGCCGAGGGTGACGAGCCGGAGAAGCTGGAAGTATTACGGCGTAACGTGGATAAAGGCCTGCCCTGCGGATCAGAGAAGTTCATCCAGAAACTTGAGAAGTTGACGGGCAGAGCGTTACAGTACCGCCCACGCGGGCGGCCGAGAAAAACGAATGATGAATAAGGGTAGCGTCCCCTTTAACTTCCTTCTGCAAGGAAGTTTCGGAGTGGCTTCTAAGCCCACAAGACTGATTTTGCCCAACCCTGCGCTCAAGCGGGACCGCGCAAAAGCGCGCGGCCCCTTAGCTTCACGTTGGGCCATACAGGCGGGGCACACTTAAATGATGGAATGGCTAAAGAATATAGATCCAGTAGCCCTTTGGGGCGCAGTAGTTTCTACTGTGCTTGCAATTAGGGAAATTGCAAAGACCAGAACAAAAATTGAAATTGGCCATAACTTCACGAGTTCGCCAGAAATTGGCAATGAAATTATCATTAGAAACATCTCAGCCTCACCGATAATAATCACATATTGGGAGCTGATTTGGATAAAACAAAGATTTTTGATGTGTAAAAAAATACGTGCGGAAGGCCCTGATGAATTTAACAGCGACATCAATCTTGCCGAGCACTCAAGCACCTCTCTGACGTTTGCTGGTCAATACCACTTTGACTGTGGTTGGAAATCACTCAATGGCGCAAAAATTTATTTAAAGTTGCACATCGCCGGGAAAAAATGGCCTAGGTATTACAAGGTGTATGGGTAGTGTTTATGCTCAGCCCAACCCGGCAGTCAAGAGGGGCTGCGCAAAAGCGCGCAGCCCCTTACTTTTACGTTGGGGGTCAGAAGTGCCCATGAAATTCCTAGCCATACTTTTCCTCGTTTTCGCAGGTTCAGCTTTTGCATCCGAAGCGCCAAACGAAATGAACCAGTTCAATGTTACATGTCCCGCCCCTAAATTGTTACCAGTCCTAGATGCTGCCTTCCACGAATGCAACAACGGTTTCGTGAATGGAAGTTGCGAACGCTTCATTGAAACATTCAAGCAGTTGACACCCGAATACGACTGTCAGCGCTCATTCGACGCCACCGCCGAAAAGAACTACATCGTTCCAGCAATATGGCTCGCTGGTAGCGGGGCGCTGGAGGATTACATCGCACTTTTGGCAAAGATGACCTCTCGAAAAGACAAAATATTTTCTGATTAATGGTTTCGTAAAGCATCCACTGACGCGAGGCAGTTATTTGGAAGTAAAGCATTTCAAAACGTACTTGATGGTCACATGGCTGAAGAATACGGCCCGCTATCAAAGCGCCTTGAGAAAGAGATCAACAAATGACCCCCAACCCTACGCTCAAGCGGGACTGGCTTACAGCGGGCTTTGCCCGCTTCCAGCCAGCCCCTTAGCTCCACGTTAGGCAGCACATATGGACCCGTCCTTGAAGCCTGATCCGCGTAGGAAAGGCTCCTACTATCGGCGAATCGAGGACATTGCGCGTGCGCTCGAAAGTCTACAAAGCGACAAACTTTCCGAAACGATCCAATTTCTCGTTCTGTACTTTGGCTGCGAGAAGATTGCACGCGGCGTTGTCGGAATACACGCGCGATTGCCGGCGACAAAAGCATACGATCCCGGGCGGCGGATTCAGTTGAAGTACATAAAGGCGTCGGCAGTTG
This sequence comes from Gammaproteobacteria bacterium, assembly GCA_035561915.1. Classification (GTDB taxonomy): domain Bacteria; phylum Pseudomonadota; class Gammaproteobacteria; order SURF-13; family SURF-13; genus JACPZD01. The sequence goes on along the minus strand of DATMXC010000025.1, from coordinate 2,586 downwards.
GCTTGGGGTTGTCAGTCTTGGAGCAAGATCTAGACTGGCTTTTCGCCAGCGACAAACAACAGCAAATGCTTCGACCAACCTCTGAGTTGACGAACTCAGCTAGGCACTTGCGGAACAACCTGACCCACGATTTCGGGCCAACCAACGTGGCGCGGATCGCAAAGCAGGCGCCGTTCCTCAATCCCAAGATGAAGTCATTTCTTGCTTGTGTTCCAGAGATTCTCGCTTATCAACGTCTCCATTTTTCAAAGATTGCGTAGATGTCGACACTACTTCGGTTGAGATATGGTGCTGCGGGCACATGCTGCCTAACAGCACCGTCGAGAGGGACGCGCGCAAAAGCGGCGCGCGCCCCTCAAAATCCGGGGTCAGGTCTAGCATCATAGCATCACTCCCTACTATATTTCCCGCATGTCCCGCGCCCTCCGCATAGAGCTTCCCAATGCCCTCTATCACGTCACCGCTCGCGGTGATCGGTGCGTGGATATTTTCGATGATGATGCAGATCGTGAGATGTTTCTTTCGGAAAACTAAGGGGACGCTACCCTTTATTCTTGGCCGCCATGATGATAAATTCTGCTCATGCCCCGCCTTGCCCGCACAGTCTGTGCCCAGGTACCCCATCACATCACCCAGCGGGGTAATCGCCGCGAGGACGTGTTTTCACTTAAAGAAAAAGGGGCCGCTACCCTTTATTCTCAAAGCTAAGGGCCAGGTCTACTTTCTTGCCATCTTATGATTTATCGTACTCGTTCACGGTTAATCGAACCAACCTGCATGTCAAGAAAGTAGACCTGACCGTTCGCAGTACCTTGACCGTTTGCAGTACACTCCGCACCCGCTGGCGCGGATCAGATTTCTAGGCGTGCCGCGAGACCACGGATGTGTGCGGCGGTGCGTATCGCCAGTGCCTCGATGGTGAGAGAGGGCGCTTCGCCGCCTCCCGTGCTGGGGAACACACTGGCATCCACGATAAACAGATTGCGCCAGCGATGGCTGCGGCAATGGCTGTCCACGACGGAATGTTGCGGGTCGTTTCCCATCCGGCAGGTGCCGAACACGTGCGTGGAGGAGAAGAAATCATAGCTCCCGTATTCCTCGAATAGCTGCTCTACCCCGGCGGCGCCGAGCATCTCCCGGCACGTCTTGGCCATGAACTCTACTCTGCGCAGCGCCATCTCATCGAGGTGACTGTGGATGCGGGCGATGGGCATGCCGAACTCGTCCTTTTCATCAGGATCAAGGTCAATAAAGGATTTCTCGTTGGGGAGGCATTCTGCTACCGCCCCCATGACGAGTGCCCGGCCATAGCTGGCGCGCATGTCGGTCTTGTGCTGCCGGCCCCAGCCCTTGACGACACGGGTTGCGTAACTGATCGGCCCTATCAAGTCGGCGGACGCCGTGCTCGGGGCATAGCGGCTGCCTCCCACGATTCCGGCTACGGCGTCGGGGGCGTTAAAGTCCCAGCAGATGATATCCGACGGCAGGCCGCGCATGCTGCCCAGCGGCTCCGGATGCAGTCCGGCGCTGTCCCAGGCGAGGGTCTCCATAAAATTGCGGCCCACCAAACCGCTTTCATTGGCGAGTCCATGCGGCGCGTGCCGATTGCTGGAAGTCAGCAATAGCCGTGGCGTCTCCACCGCACCGCAGGAGACGATGACCACCTGTGCAGAGACTTTATGCTGTGCGCCGGTACGATCCACATAATGCACGCTGGTTACCCTGTCGTTATCCCCGGCTTCGATATGCAGCACCTGGCACAGACTCTGGATGGTACATAGGCCGGAGGCGCGTGCCTTGCGGATAAAGGTGACATCCACGCTGCCTTTATCACTGCGCGGGCATCCGCGGCTGCAATTTGCGCAATAGTTGCACGCCGGGCGGCCGTCATACGAAGCGGAGAGTGTGGCGATCGGGTTCATCTCCCAATGCATGCCCAGTTTACGCCCTCCCTCAACGATCTTGCTGCTCGTGTAGCTCAAGCGGTGGGGCGGGAGAGGATACGCTTCGCTGCGCGTGCGTACTGTGTTCTCAGCCGGCCCAGCGACGCCGACGATGCGCTCTGCCTCGCAGTAGAAAGGTTCGAGTTCCTGATAATCGAGCGGCCAATCAGCACCCACGCCAAACTGGCTGTGCATCTTCATCGCTTGCGGATGGAGGCGATGCGCCTCGCCGGTAAAGTGCAGGGTGCTGCCGCCTACCCCACGCACGTGATGGTAGGCATTGCCCTTGCGGGTCTCGCCGGGATTCATGGCCCCGGTGATGTGATTCCAGGAACGCAGATGCTGCCAACGGGGGTCTAATTTCTGTAGCGGTGCAAAGCTGTAACGTACCTGACTGCGCGGCCGGGTGGGGAAAAGGGTTTGTTCCCAACCGTTCTGACTCAGTAAATAGTCCTTGGTGAAGTCATAGTCGGGTCCCGCTTCGAGTACCAGCACTCGCATTCCATAGCGGGTGAGCGCCCAGGCGCTGGCACCGCCTCCCGCACCGGAACCCACGATGACGGCGTCGTACTGAGGCCCTTGCATTAGGAAGCAGCCCGCGGTGGCAGATAGAAATCCAAGTGGCCTTTGGGTTGAGGCGGGC
>DATMXC010000024.1:0-2114 GCA_035561915.1 Gammaproteobacteria bacterium | reverse complement strand
GTGGTGAAACTCGCCGAGGCCAAACGCGGTTTTGTGCTCCTGCCCAGACGCTGGGTCGTCGAGCGCTCCTTTGGCTGGGCCGCCCGCTTCCGACGCCTCGCGCGGGACTACGAGCGTTTGACCACCACCCTGACGGGCGCTCACTGGCTGGCCTTCGTCGGCCTCATGTTAGCCAATCTGTTCCGTTAAAGTGCATGACAGGCTCTAGCCCTAAAATAAGCGAGTACCGGCGGCGAAGCTCCGGCGTTCCCGGTTTGGTGGTCCGCCGAACATGATCTGACGCCATTGGTGCTCTTTGCCATGCAAGTAAGTCGAGTATTCCTGTTATTTTTCGGTTGTCGTGCCTCGGTTGCATTGCGGCTTGTTGAGTATTAGCCAATCGCGGGCATGGACGTTCTCCTCGCGATGCCTCGGCGCTATCCTGATGGCTAATGTTGGAATCCGGATCGAACCAAGCTAAGTGACCCATATGCATCGCAGTCGCTCCCATGCGGCAAACAGGTCCTTGACCCAGCCATTGTAGGCCAGGATCCGGTAGATGATGCGCCGGCCCGTGCGCACGATCTGCGCCGGCAGCAGGATGAGCGCGTGCAGGAAGCGCCGGAACTCCATGCGCACGACCTCGGCACCGCGCTGGCTGTCAGGCATCAGCAATCCGAACCACGCCTTCAGGTTCCAGGCCAGGGCGGTCATCACCATGTATGCCCAGTTGCTCAGAAGGTCGTCCACGGGCATCCGCATCGCGTTGACGCCGTTCTTGAGTTGCTCGATGACGTTTTCCTGGTTGCAGCGCCCGTTGGCCAGGCTCACGATCTCTTCCGCAGTGTAGTCCTCCCGGTTGGTGATGTAGAAGAAGTATCGGACTTCGTCAAAGAGGACCTGCTCGCCCTTTTTCACGCTGATGTTCTTGCGCAGGATGACGAGTCGGTACGACCGCCGGCACTTGTTCGGCTGATACTCGATCTCCGTCACGCTTTCGCCCACGAGCACCTTGTTTTCGTAGCCTTTGAACCGCACGATGCTCTCCTTGACCCGCTCGGGCTTGCGCCGGGGCCGCGTGGCTATCTCGTAGCGCGGCAGCCGCTCCAGGGGCTTCCATACACTCTCGGGCAATGCCTCGGCCAGTCCGACGACTTTGGGGTGCGCGTCCATGCCGAAAATAAAGTGGATCCCCTCGGCGTCCCAGCGGTCCAGTTCGCCGGTCAGCGTAAAGTCCGTGTCCCCGCGCAGGGTGATGCGCCCCGCGAAGGGACGCACCAGTGCGATGGCACGGTCCATCCATTCCACGCACCCCTCGTGGCTCACCGAGTTGCCAGGGCGGTTGACCAGATAGAGCACCTCATTGGTGTTGGCCAAAGTCACCGTCAAAGGCGCATAACCCCACACGCCTTTGTAAGAGAGCGCCATGCCGCCCTTGCATTCCCCGAGCGTCGGCGCGATCGTCCCGTCCGTGTCGATGAATGCCTCTTCGAGAAAGCCGGTGCCCTGCTTTTTCCAAACCCGCTGCCGGGTGGTGTTAATCGCCTCCATCAGGTCCAGGATGTCACCGGGGGCAAAGCGCCGCGTGAAATCTCCGCTGGTGGTCGGATCGGGGATGCGCTGGGCGCCCAGTCCGTCGAGGAAAGCCTCGTCGTTGCGCCGCAACTCGATGTCCTGGAGGCGCACGCCCTCAAGGATCGCGTTGTAGGAGAGGTTCAGGACGTGATCGCTCTCATGGTAAGGCAGGTGGCGCTTGAGCAGATGAAGCCGCGCATCGATATCTTCGCGCAATCCGATCCTGTCCACCATCATATGGATCGCGCCGATGCCCGCGCAGTTCACCGCCCGGCTCCGGCCGGCCATCTCATAGTGGATGTTGCTGGCCGACATCATCGGCTCGGGCTGATTGCCCCATGCCTTTTTAGGATCCAGACGGCGCTCGATTCTGCGCTTGCGATTGCGGAGGATTTTGGGATAGGTTCTATTCACTCGAAATGTCCTTTCTTGGTGTGTTGGTTGATTTGAACAACCGCCAGCAAACCAAGATTCCAAGGGCATTTCGAGCTTTTTTGTACCGCCTCCGCCCCGCAATCACGCTTCTTTAGGGACTAGTAGTCTGTCACTCTATTTACAGT
>DATMXC010000023.1:0-11646 GCA_035561915.1 Gammaproteobacteria bacterium | reverse complement strand
ATTGTATGACTATCAGACGAGTAGCCTGGGTGGAATGAAATGAAACCCGGGACAGCACTTCCCGGCAACACTCAGGTTGGCGCTTGTTCGATAGATTTAATAATGCGCGTGCGCTTCGTCTTCATCCCGGTCGAGCGGCCATAGTTGGTGGGAGTCTAATAACAAGCGATAGCGGGACTCGCGTGCGTTGAGTTGTGCCAATGCGGCGGCGAGACCGGCCTCCAGCGCCTGGCGGCGGGCGAGCAGGACGTCCGATAATCCCATCTCCCCCAGGCTATAGGTCCATGTCATTCAGTTCTGCATTGTGTTGCATGACCAGCTCCACCGTTTGCGCGCTCTCCTAACCGGCATAAGCCGCTATCTCGGCCTGGGCCAGGGCGCCGGATTCAGTGGCGCGGCGCGCCTCACCCGGCAGCGGTATGGATAAGAACAGGCCGGTGATGCGATCTTCTCCACCGCGTTCGGAGGAATAGTTGATGCCGACGGTCGGATCGGGTGTTTTGTCGGCGCTGCTGCGATTCAGGTGCAGTTGCGCGCGCTGCACTTCGCCGCGCACCAGGGCAAGCTCGTGGTTGTGCTCCAGTATCTTCTCGCGCCAGTAATCGAGTCCTTCCTGCAAGGGCTCCGGCTCCACCAGGGCGGGATCGCCGGGCAGCGTTATCCCCACGTAGCGCTGGGTGACATCGGTTGCCGCCATCTGTTCGCGCAAGGTGGCCTGACGCAGCGCGTATTCCGCCTGCGCGAGCGCGGCCTCACTGAGCGAGACCTCCAACTGGGGCGCGTCCCCCGCCGCCACACGCTTGCGTACGATGGCAAGTTGCTCACCGAGTGTAGCTACCTGATTTTGCCACTGTTTGACCTGCACGTGTTCCTGCTGCCACGCGAACCACAGCCGCAGCAAGTCACGCCCACTCTCATGCAGGGCGTCGCCATAGGCGAGCTTGGCCTGGTTTATGCCTTGCGTGCCGAGCTGCTGATCTATCGCTGCCTTGCCAGGCAGTCGCAAGCCGCGCTCCAGGGCGGCATCCCATTCGTTGAAGTTACCGCTGTCGCGCACCCGGCGTTGCTTTTCTGTGAGTTTCGCCGTGAACTCATAAGGCCCGGCATTGAGCTTGCGGGCATTGGCCTCCCCCAGCTTGATGCCGGCCTGCGCCGCCTGCACCATGGGGCTGTTGTCCATCGCTGTTTTTACGGTTTCCAGCGGCGGCAAATCGGGATAATCGGTAAAGGTCTCTTGTGCGGCAGAGACGGCGGCAGTGACCGCCGCGAAGATGAAAAGCCAGGTGCGTATCACAGGAAACTCCCAAACTCCGTGACCGGAGTCATATAATAAACAATACTGGCGCGCGGCAGGATTTGTTTCAAGTCCTTGATGACTTTATCCGCACCGGCCCGGTCCAGGATGATCGTCACCTGCATGCGATGCGCGCGGCCGAGTACTTTCTCTAATGCAGTCTGATACTCGGCGGCGCGCCCCAGTTCATCTACTTCACAGAGGGTGAATCCGCGTACGAGCACCTCACTCTCCACCAGCATATCAATGACTCTATCCTCCAGTATCTTCGGGAACAGTAGCGTGAGACAGGTATCGGGATGGCTCATGGGTTCGCCTCCTGCACACCGAAGCGGCGATATAAGATCGGCAATAAAACGAGCGTGAGCAAGGTCGAAGTGACCAATCCACCGATCACCACGATCGCCAGGGGCTTTTGGATTTCCGAGCCGGGGCCGCTCGCGAATAACAGCGGCACCAGGCCGAAGGCGGCGATGCTCGCGGTCATCAGCACCGGGCGCAGGCGGCGCTTGGCGCCCTCTACCACCACATCAGCGAGCGCCATCCCCTGCGCGCGCAGTTGATTAAAATACGTCACCATCACCACGCCGTTCAGCACCGCCACGCCGAGCAGGGCGATGAAGCCGACCGAGGCCGGGACCGACAGATATTGCCCGGAACCCCACAACGCGAACACCCCGCCGATCAAGGCGAAGGGAATATTGGTGAGCACCAGCAGCGCCTGGCGTACCGAACCGAAGGTGGCGAACAGCAGCAGAAAAATCAGCGCCAGCGCGATCGGCACCACGATGCTCAAGCGCGCGGCGGCGCGCTGTTGATTTTCAAATTGCCCGCCCCAGGCGGTGCGATACCCTTCCGGCAGTTTCACCTGGGCGGCGACCCTTTTTTTCGCCTCCTCCACGAAGCCTACCAGATCGCGGCCGCGCACGTTGGCCTGCACCACCACCATGCGTGTGGCGTTTTCGCGGTCTATCTTGACCGGGCCGTCCACGCGCTTGAGGTGGGCCACTTGGGAGAGCGGTACACTGGCGCCACTCGGTAGCGTAAGCGTGAGTCCGCTGAACAGTGCGGGCGAGACGCGCAGCTCGTCTACACCGCGCAATAACACCGGCGTACGCCGCGCGCCTTCCAGCACCACGCCGAGCGTCATACCTTCCAATTGCGCGCGCAGTGCGTTCTCAATGTCATCCACGTTGAGCCCCATGCGGCCCGCGGCCAGACGGTCAATCTCGACTTGCAGATACTGCACACCCTCGGTCATCTTGGTGTATACGTCCTCACTGCCCTTGATGCCTTTGAGCAGCGCCTCCACTTGCGACGCGAGGGCGTTGAGCGCCTTCAAATCGGTACCGAATATTTTCATCGCCAGATCACCGCGCGCGCCGGTGAGCATCTCCGAGACGCGCATGTCTATGGGCTGGGTAAAGCTGAACGAGATGCCCGGAAACTGTACCAGGATCTTGCGTAACTCATCGGTCAGCCAGTCCTTGTCCGGCTTGCGCCACTTATCACGCGGCTTTAACACCAAAAAGGTATCGGTTTCGTTGAGCCCCATCGGGTCCAGCCCCAGGTCATCCGAACCGGCACGGGCCACGATGCCTTGCACTTCCGGCACGTGGCGCAAAATGGCCTGCTGCACTTTCAGGTCCAAGGCCGCGCTCTGCTCCAAGCTGATGGACGGCAACTTCTCGAGCTGTACAATCATGTCGCCTTCATCCATAGTGGGCATAAAGGTCTTGCCGATGCGCGTGTATACCAGCGCCGTCAACACCAGCAGCACCAGTGCGCCCACCACCACGATGCGCGCGTGGGCCAGCGACCAGTGCAGCGCCGGGGTATACAACGCGCTTGCCTTGCGCACCAGCCACGGCTCGTGGTGCGGCATCTGTTTCAATAAAAAGGAAGCGATCACCGGAATCAGGGTCAGCGACAACAGCAAGGAACCGGATAGGGCGAACACGATGGTGAGCGCGACCGGCACAAACAACTTGCCCTCCAGACCTTGCAGCGTCAGCAACGGCAGAAACACGATAATGATGACCAGAATGCCTGCGGTCACGGGCGTCGCCACTTCGCGCACCGCACGGTAGATCACATGCAGGCGCGGCAACTTGGCAACGCTGGTGTCGTGCGCGAGATGCGTGACGATGTTTTCCACGACCACCACCGCAGCATCCACAAGCATGCCGATGGCGATCGCGAGTCCGCCCAGGCTCATCAGGTTCGCCGACATATTAAATTGGCGCATCATGATAAAGGTGATGAGCGCCGCCAGGGGCAACGCCAGCGCCACTACCAGCGCGGCACGCACGTTACCGAGCAGCAGTAACAGCAGGATCACCACCAGCACGATGGCCTCCAGCAGCGCCTCGGACACCGTAGCCACCGCGCGCTCGACCAGGCTGCCGCGATCATAGAACACCTCGGTGCGCACGCCTTTGGGCAGCGTAGGCGCAAGTTCGGCGAGTTTTTTACGCACGCCCTCCACCACTTGTTGCGCGTTGGCCCCGCGCAGCCCCAGCACCAGGCCTTCCACCGCCTCACCCTTGCCGTCCTTGGTCACCGCGCCGTAGCGCGTGATGTTGCCGATGCGCACCTGCGCGACGTCGCCGATGCGCACCGGATTGCCGTCGCGCTGGGTGATGACAATGGCGCGCAGATCGTCGAGCGTCGTCACACTACCCTGACTGCGCACCACCAGCACTTCCTCGCCGTCGCGCAAGCGTCCCGCACCGTCGTTGCGGTTGTTCATCTCCAGGGCACGCTGCACATCGCTCAAGGTGAGGCCGCGCGCACTCAGCGCGAGATTGTCCGGCACCACCTCGAAGCTGCGCACCAGCCCGCCCAGCGTGTTTACATCCGCCACACCCGGCAAGGTGCGCAACGCCGGACGGATCACCCAGTCGAGCAGGCTTCTGCGCTCCATCAAAGACAGATCACCCTCCACGGTAAACATGAACATCTCACCCAGGGGCGTCGTGATGGGCGCGAGTCCGCCGCTGATGCCGGGCGGTAAATCCTTGGCGATGTTGCTCAGGCGCTCCGCCACCTGCTGGCGCGCCCAGTAAATATCGGTGCCGTCCTCGAAATCTATGGTGACGTCGGTGAGCGCGTACTTGGCCACCGAGCGCAGGATTTTCTGATAGGGGATGCCGAGCATCTCCACTTCGATGGGCGCGGTGATGCGCGCCTCGACTTCCTCCGGCGTCATGCCGGGCGCCTTGATGATGATCTTCACCTGCGTGGTGGAGACATCGGGGAAGGCGTCTATCGGCAGATGCTTGAACGTGTACCCTCCGCCTGCGATCAATAGCACCATCGCCAGCAGCATGAGCAGGCGCTGCGTGAGCGCAAATTCAATCAAGCGTGCGAGCATTACTGCGTGCCGCCCAGACCGAGCCAGCTCGCCTTGAGCGCGGCGATGCCTGCCACCGCGATCACGTTGTTGTCCTGTAATGCCCCGCTAATCACGCTTTGCTTCGCGCCCTCGCTCATCAGCGTCACTTCTTGCGCGCGGAATCCCTTGGGCGTCTGCACGAACACATAAGCCTTGCCCTGCTGGCGCACGAGCGCGCTGTTCGGGATGCGCCAGCTTTTACCCTGTGGCGACGCCGAGGAAATACTTGCCTCGACAAACTGCCCGGGGCGTAAATTTTTCACACCCTCGGTGATCTCGGCGCGCAACAGCACAGTCTGACTGCCCGCCGCCACGCTGCTGCCCAGCGACAACACTTTTCCCGTGGCTTCCTCAGCCGGCACCGTGACCGTCGCGCCCTCGCTGACCCCGGCCAGCGCGCTCAGCGGCGCCTGAATCTCCAGCCATAAAGGCGTAAGCTGCGCGAGTTTGAACAGCGGTGCGCCCGCCTCGACACGCTGGCCTGCGAGCGCCACTTGTTCCAAAACGATCCCGTCGCCGGGTGAGACTATCTCCACCACGCTGCTTAACGTGCGGGATGCTTTTAACCGGCCGATGGCTGCCTCATTGATACCATACAGCTTCAACATGTTGAGGCGTTCGGAGAGATTGGCAGAGGTTTCGGCATGCGCATTTTGGGAGGCCGAATAACGGCTTTTAGCGATGATTCCTTCCTTAAAAAGCTGCGCGTCACGATTCAGAACGTCCCGCGCCAGTTGTTCCTGTGTGCCGGCCTGCAAAAAAGCGCGCTGTGCCTCAATCAATGCCGGGCTTTGCAGCCTCGCCAAGGCCTGACCTTTTTGCACCTTTTGATTCACGGCGACCAGCAGGCTTTCAATCAATCCGGACAGCGGCGTACTGACCACCTGTAACTGCGCGGGAGGAATCACCACCTGCGCCGGCAACCCTTTCCCGTCGGCCTGCAAATCAGGCGCCAGAACGCTAGTCTCGATGCCCAGGGACTTAAATTGTTCGGCAGTAAGCGCGATATCCTCGGCGGCGTAGGCCGCCGGGTAATGGAGGCCGCTTAGCATAAGAAATAACGCAGATATTTTTTTCATGGGGGTAGCCTTACGCCGATTTTGCATACCAAACAATTTATCATACAGACGGGTTTGAGATGATTAAAGATAGTTAATAGAGACTCCTGATTATTAGGGAACCTCCGAGGGATTTGCTATCATTGCACGTGATGGCCACTCTGCTTGAGCTTAAAAACATCGAGTGCCGCTATGGCGATCTCGTCGCCGTGCGTAATCTCTCCATGCAGGTAGGAGAGGGAGATCTGGTGTGTCTGCTGGGGCCGAGCGGCTGCGGTAAAAGTACCGCTTTGCGTGCGATTGCCGGTTTTGAGCCGGTGGTCAGTGGGGAGATTGAGCTGGGCGGCGTGACGTTGTCGCGCCCGGGCTTCATGCTTCCGCCCGAGAAACGCCACATGGGGATGGTGTTTCAGGACTACGCCCTTTTTCCCCACCTCAATGTCAGCGATAACATTTGCTTCGGCCTGCGCGGACTCACCAAGAAGGCCAACAAAGAAATTGCCACCCGGCTGCTCGGTGTGGTTGGCCTGGCAGGGCTTGAGGAACGCTATCCCCACGAACTCTCCGGCGGGCAGCAACAGCGTGTCGCCCTGGCCCGCGCCCTGGCGCCGAAACCCGCGCTGATCCTCATGGATGAACCGTTCTCCAATCTTGACGTAGACATGCGCGAACGGCTGAGTATAGAGGTGCGCACGATACTCAAAAGCCAGGGCAGCACCGCCATTCTGGTCACGCATGACCAGCACGAGGCCTTTGCGCTCGGCGACCGGATCGGTGTGATGTCGGAAGGAGCCATTCTGCAGTGGGACACGCCGTACAACCTTTATCACGAGCCGGCCAATCGCTTTGTCGCCGATTTTATTGGACAGGGCGTTTTTCTACGCGGCCGGCTGCTCAGCGAGAACACCATCCTCACCGAGCTCGGCGTCATACAAGGCAAGCATGCCTACGATTGGCCGCGCGGCGCCACGGTGGAACTGTTAGTCAGGCCGGACGATATCATCCACGACGACGCGGCCGAGATGCGCGCCGAGGTCATCCATAAGGCCTTCAAGGGCGCGGAGATCATGTATACGCTGCGCCTGCCCACCGGGAGCCAGGTGCTGTCGCTGTTCCCCAGCCATCACAATCATGCCCTCGGTGAGAAAGTAGGGATCAAGCTCGACGTGGATCACGTCGTGGCATTTAGGAGTTAGTAGGCTGTTAGCTATTCAAAGAACGCAAGAGCATTTCAGCTTCCCGCAGGATAGTGCTTCGCGCAAAGATCAATTGCCAGCGCCGTCCGCCGACCTGGCGCCACAACACCGCCGAACGGACGGCGGCCAGCAGCAAGGCACGCACCTTGTTGGTGTTGTCGGGGCTGGAAAGATAGCCCTGCTCGCCTTGCACCATGATACGCGGCGTGAGTGTGCTCAGCGTGTCGCTGTAAATTCCCGCCAGACCGGCAATGACATTGCTATGAGTGATTTGGAAATGTGCGGTCTGCGCCTGAGTCCTCTCGACGCCTATGCGAATTTTGTCAACCATGTCCGGGCGTTTCGCCAGTTGACGTTCCAGATGCATGACGCCGATGACATACTTGGTCAGCTCCAGATCTCTATGCGCAGTTTCTTTACCCAATTGCTCGCGCACCTGTTCGAGGCCCAGCGCAACGCCTGCCGCGCCTCCATAGATAGACGCGGCGGTTTCCGCGTCTATCTTCAGCACGCTGCCGAGGCTCGCCTCCAGCGCCGCGCTGTCGGAGGTGTTTTTGCGCGCCACCTGCTGCACCAGATGACAGGCTTGCAAGATACCGGCGAGGGCGAGAGTTCGATCGGTGTAAGAGGTCATGTCGTTATCCTAAAAACGCCGTTTCACCGCAGAGGACGCAGAGAACGCAAAGGGATTTAAGTGGTTAGCTTCACAAGCCCGTTCACCCAGCGGGTGATGTGGAGAAACGAGATACACAATTGTTTTTACTACAGACTCTCTGCGTCCTCTGCGGTTCAAGAGCTTTTTATAGAGTTATTCGTTTAGCCGGTATTTCTCGCGGATCACACCGCCACCCAAACATTCTTCGTCGCGATAAAATACCACGGATTGACCGGGTGTGACGGCCCACTGGGGTTTATCAAACGTCACCTCACAGATGCCGTCCTTGATGGCGGTAATGACACAGGATTGATCGGCCTGCCGATAGCGGGTCTTGGCCGTGCACGACGCGGGCAACTGCGGGGCGGCGCCGGCCACCCAGTGCAGATCGCCCGCCTGCAACCGGCTGCTGAACAACAGCGGGTGGTCGTGGCCCTGCGCGACGATCAACACGTTGCGCGCCATGTCTTTGTCCACCACATACCAGGGGTCGCCGCTGCCGTTGCGCCGCCCTCCTATCCCCAAGCCCTGACGCTGGCCGAGCGTGTGATACATCAGTCCGTCGTGCCTGCCGATCAGCGCGCCGTCAACCGTACGGATCTCGCCCGGTTGCGCGGGCAGATAGCGGCCGAGAAATTTTTTGAAGTTGCGCTCACCGATGAAACAGATGCCGGTACTGTCCTTCTTGGCTTGGTTCACAAACCCCTGGCGGGCGGCGATCTCCCGGACTTCAGGTTTGGTAAGCTCTCCAACAGGAAACAATATTTTCGCCAACTGCGCCTGACCGAGGGTATAGAGAAAGTAGGTCTGATCCTTGTTCCCGTCGCGCGCCTTGAGCAGATGAAATATCCCGTCTCGTTCCTGCACGCGCGCATAATGGCCGGTGGCGATCCTGTCCGCGCCGAGCTGCAGCGCGTGATCCAAAAAACTTTTGAACTTGATTTCCTTGTTGCAGAGCACGTCCGGATTCGGCGTGCGTCCGGCGCGGTATTCCTCCAGAAAATAACTGAACACCCGCTGCCAGTATTCGGAAGAAAAATTCGCTGCGTGCAGGGCGATGCCGATCTGCGCGCAGACCTGTTTGGCGTCCGCGAAATCCTGTTCGGCGGTGCACGCATCGTCGGCGTCATCGCCCTCCCAGTTCTTCATGAACATCCCGCGCACATCGAAGCCCTGCCGCAGCAACAGCCAGGCCGCGACCGAAGAATCCACGCCGCCGGACAGGCCGACGACGATGCGCAGGTTTTGGTTATCAGTCATTTGGTATTGAAGACCAGAAGCCGCCGAAGACGGGCCGAAGCTACTCATCAAAATCCTTTTTGCCCCGCCAGTCCTCAAGTCTCTGAATATAAGGCGGCTGACCGTTGTCAAGAAACCATGAGTCCACGGCGTATAACTGACCGGTCGCGGTGTCACGTATCACCGCCGTCCAGTGAGCATCAAATATCCACCTGGCGCGACGAGCGCGTTCCTGCACCTCGTGCCAGCGCAACAGACCGCTTTCCTGAAACAATCTGAGATACGTGGTGGTGTTGCTGGACTCGTCAATACAATCCATCTGTTGAGCCATCCCGCTACCCGCGAAATTACCGCCAAGATCAGCGGAGGTGCCATTGAGCGCGCCCACGAAGTCCTCCATGCGCGCGATCGCGCGGCGCAGCGCGGCACGTTCCTCTTGTGCGCTGGCTGCGGTGGGCGTGAACAGCGCCCGGATTTCCTGCCACTGCGCATCCGTTAGCGAGATATCGTCGCGCCGGCTGCATTCGTACTCGGAACAGACTACAAATGTCCCCGGCACGGCCCATGCCGTGCTGTTGCACCACAACACCATACCCAACAACGCGGCGCGCCTCATGGCTCAGGCGGCTCCCACCCTTGGGTCCACATCTCCAGCGGCAGGATAAAAGGTTCCGCGCCGTTGTCCAGAAACCAGGAGTCCACGGCAAACAACGCACCGCTGCCGGTCTCGCGTATCACCGCCGTGGTATGCGGCCAGCCGAAGATAAAAAAACCGCGGGTGGCACGGTCTTTGACACTGTGCCATTTCAACAGCCCGTTCTTGAACAGCATCGTTAAATAGGTCGTCGTGTTGGTGGACTCATCAATGCAGTCCATCTGGCCTTCAATCCCCACGCCCTGAAAATTTCTGCCCTTATCATGTTCCGTGCCGGTGAGCGGTCCGACCATCACCTCCATAAGACCAATGGCCTGGGCGATGCGTTCCCGCTCCTGTATGGCATTGAGAGGGGGCGGCAGAAACAGCTGGCGTTCCCGTTGCCACTGTTCGGGTTGCAGGCCCACCATGGTTACACGCTTGCAGGTATGCTCGGAACATACTGAGAAGCGCGCAGGGGTAGGGTCGGTGATGATGTCCGACCTTACGAAGGTGTCGGCCAGTACCGGCTGCATCAACCCGAACAGGATTACTGCGACGAGGCGCATGGCGCTTATAACGGCACCATCCTACCTGTCCACCAGCAGCTCAAGGGGGTAACGCCGTCCCGCCAGGTAATCATCCACGCAGTGCAGCACCAGGGGACTGCGCAACCGGCTGCCCAGCGCCGCCAACTCGTCGCGGCTCAACCACACCGCCTGCACGATACCCTCATCCAAAGGCCGTCCCACCTCCTCATCATGACAGGTGCCGGCAAAACAGACGCGCAGATAGGTGATCCCGGTGTGGGTATTTTTCCAGCGATACACGCCGACCAGTGCCGTAGGCTCGAAATGCCAGGCCGTCTCTTCCAGGGTTTCGCGCATGACCGCTTCAATCAAGCCCTCGTCCTCATCGAGGTGACCGGCTGGCTGGTTGTAGACACGCTTGCCGTCGGCGTCCTCCTCAACGATAAGAAATCGTCCCTGACGTTCCACCACCGCCGCGACGGTGACATTCGGCTTCCAAATCATATTTGCAAATATATCATAAAAAACGCAGACTTAGAGGTTGGTGACGAAATGTGCAGCGCGCAAAAACTTGACTCCCTTGGCAACTCTTATCAGAATCTCTGGAAACCATCCTACTCAGGAGTCACGAAGCAAGACGACACGTCTTGCTTCGTGACTCCTGAGTAAATACTCTGTTTTACCTACCCCCCCTGTCCCGCCCCCTTCATAGGGGGCGGGGACGTAGCAGGGAGGGTAGCTTACTTATTCACTTATGAGTGACTCGCGTCCGCACAACCGCCCGTAGTCCCTGCACGTTTTTATAAAATATGAATATAGCCATTATCAGTTTCCTCGCCGTTACGGCGTATTTGACGGCAGGCGTGGGTCTGGGCATGCGTCTTTCCCGCGGCCAGGAGGTACCATTTGGCAAAAAGCGACTGCTGCTCCTGGGGATGGGCGCTGTGATTCTGCACGCCCTGGTGTTGTATCAGGCGATCATCACCCCGCAGGGGGCCAATCTCGGATTTTTTAACGCCACCTCACTGCTTACCTGGATGATGGCTCTGTTGCTGCTGCTTGCAGCGCTGGTGAAGCCGATAGAAAATCTGGGCATAGCCCTGTTGCCGCTGGCCGCGCTTGCGCTGATACTGGCGGCCGTATTTCCCAGCGACCATATCATATCGCTGCACACCGGCTTCAGCGGGCTGGATGTCCACATTATTATTTCGGTGCTGGCCTACAGCCTCCTAAGCATCGCGGCGGTGCAGGCCGGACTACTCGCCATCCAGGACGTTCACTTGCACGACAAACATCCGGGCGGCTTCGTGCGCGCGCTGCCGCCGCTGCAAACTGCCGAGAAACTGCTCTTTCAGGTGCTGACGGTGGGCTTTACCTTGCTCACCCTGTCGCTGCTGACGGGCGCGATCTTTCTGGAGAACATCTTTTCCCAGCACCTGGTGCACAAGACCAGTCTTTCCATCCTGGCCTGGATCGTGTTCGGCATCCTGCTGTGGGGCCGCTGGCGCTCCGGCTGGCGCGGACGCACGGCGATACGCTGGACCTTGGGCGGTTTCTTCGTACTGGTGCTTGCTTATATCGGTAGTAAACTGGTGTTGGAGCTGGTGTTGGGAATTAAATGAAACCTGGACACGGGTAGGAGA
>DATMXC010000022.1:0-9175 GCA_035561915.1 Gammaproteobacteria bacterium | reverse complement strand
GTGGACAGGCGCCCGCTGTGCAGTCGTTCGCCGATGAGAAATCCGTCCACTGTGTCGCCTGTTTTTGGCAAGGGGTGTATCGGCAGTGCGCTGATACTCATGCCGATGTCGGAGACGGTCTCCGGCGGGAGTTGCTGCACTCGCGCCACACAGGCGCTGACATTGTCCGTACTCCCCGCCTGGAGCGCTTGCTGTCCCAGCGTCTCGGCAATTTGCTGGGCGGTTTCACCCTCAAGCGCTGCGGCTATCGTTTGGGCATCCAGTGTTTCATGCACACCATCGCTGGTGATGAGAAATACGTCACCTTCCTGCAGTTCACCGCTTTGTACATCGGCGTTGAGCATCACATCCAGTCCGCAGGCCCGCGTGATGACGGGACCGATGTCGGTAAGAAGACGGCTGTGATCCGTGGTGAGCTGAACGAGATGCCGGTTGCGGTACAGCCAGACGCGCGTGTCGCCGACATGGGCGACGGCCCAGCGGCGATTGCGCAGCACCAAGGCGGAGAGCGTGGTGGCCCGCCCCGCGGGAGGATCGGCCAGTACGGCGCGGTTGACCGCGTCGAAGCAGTCCTTGAGCGCGTGTTCCAGGGCCAAGGTTTCCGGAGCGGCGTAGTAATCATCGCGCAATGTCTTGATCGCGCACTCGGAGGCCTCCTTGCCTCCCGCCATGCCGCCCACGCCGTCCGCGACGGCAAGCAGCGCACCGTAGTCGAGATATTGACCGGTGCTCGGCGTGATCACCAGGCAACTGTCTTCGTTGGCTTTACGCTTGCCTTGTTGAGAGGCATAGCCGGCATCTAGTATCAGGCCCATGTGCCATTATACTTTGGCGGTAGTAACACTCGAAGCCCCCCACGTGGTGCGCCAGCGGGTTTTGACCAGCGTGAGGCCGACTAGGCCGAATAACGCCAGCCCCGCAAACAGCCAAAATCCGGCGGCGAAATCTCCTGTTATGCCTTTGGACCAGCCCAGTGTCTTGGCGAGAAAAAATCCCCCTACTCCGCCCGCCGCGCCGACCAGACCGGTAATGATACCCATCTCGCGGCGGAAGCGCAGTGGCACCAGTTGAAACACCGAGCCGTTGCCCATGCCGAGTGCTAGCGCACCGATGAAAAAGATGATGACGGCGAGCCAGGCCACGGGCGGTAAATCAAATAAACCCCAGCCTGCGGCCTTGGCGGCGCTTGCCACCACAGCGCCAGCCGCCGGGCCTTCGGGCAAAAAGGCGATGATGAAGTAACACAGCGCCACTACCACGAATAAAATTTGTAACGCGCGGATACCGCCAATGCGATCGGCGAGCCAGCCGCCGACCGGACGAAACATCGAACCGGCGGCGACCACGATGGCCGCCATCATGCCCGCCGCAATACCCGATGCGTGATACCAAGTGGAAAAATACAGCGGCAGGGCATTGCCTAAGCCCACAAATCCACCGAACGTGATGGAGTAAAAAAACATGAACCACCAGGTGTCGGAGTCGCTCAACACCAGGCTGTAGTTTTTCAATGTGACGGGCGCACGTTTATCCGGCGCGTCTTTCGCCATCAAGCTATACAGTATAAACACCAATACTACCGGAATGAGCAGAAAACCGAATACGTTTTGCCAACCATACGCTTCAGCAAACCACGGAGCCAGCAGTGAATCGAATACCACTCCGACATTGCCCGCCCCGGCGATTCCGAGCACGATGCCCTGATAATGCGGTGGGTACCAGCGGCTGGCCTGCGGAATGGCGACGGCAAAGCTCGCGCCCGCGAATCCCAGCAGCATGCCGAACAGTTGCACGGCCAATTTAGAGTGCAAGCCGAATATCCACACATAGAACAAAGCGAGAATGATAATGACTTGCCCGATTTGTCCGGCGCGCTTGGGCCCGATATGGTCGGCGAGCATGCCCATGGGCACACGCAGCAATGCGCCCGATAAGATCGGTATCGCCACCAAACCGAATTTTTCTTCGATGCTGAGATTCAAATCCTGCATCACGTACAGCGCCAGGGGACCCAGCACCACCCACACCATGAAGCTGACGTCGAAATACAAAAACGCCGACAACAGCGTGGGCCAGTGTCCGGTTTGCAGAAATTCCTTGAGTTTCATATGGGATGTTCCTTTGTTGCTTGGGGTGAGCGAAGCGAAGAGGGTTTCACGCGCATTGCTTTACACACTGTCCGATCAGATCTTTCAGTTCGGGAATACATGAACCGCAATTAGTGCCCGCTTTAAGGCTTAGCCCCAGCGCCTCCACGCTGTGCAAACCGTCGCGTTGTATCGCGCGCATAAGGGTATTGCGACCCACGTTAAAGCAGGCGCATACCGTGGGACCGGCATCCTCCACGGCAGCCAGTGGTCGTGCGGCGAGTAAACTGCTGCGCTCCGTGGCCGTAAGGGCACGCTTTAAGGCGAATAACTCCATCAGCCAAGAACGTGAGGGAAGTTCGGGGCTGGGCGCTACAAACAAACAACTTTCCAGGCGCTGGTTGAGGAGCCGCGCGCCGCGATAACGACGCGTGCCTTTGTCGAGATAATCAACCCAGGCAATTCGATCGTCTTCGCTATCCTTGGGCGCACAAAGCAGCGCACGTGCCCAGGCAGTCCAATCTTCCACGGGCTGTTCGCCCGCCAGCTCATAACGCCACAGTTCAACGCCCTTGGCGCGCGCCCAATACGTGGCGTCGCGTATCGCCAACGCGCGGCACGACAACAAAAAACCGTACCAGCGCGGGCGGTAAACGCTCACCCGCACGGGCGTATGCTTGGACTCCGGCTGGCCGGAAATGGGGTCTACCACGGGGTACACCAGCGCATCCACGCGCGCATGGCTCGCAAATTGATCTGTCCAGTGCATGGGCGCGAATACCGAGCCGGGCCGCTGCGCGTCGTTCAACAGCGCGCGCACCGTAACAACGGCAAGCGGGCTGGTGATGTTTACCAAATCATTTTCCTGTATTCCAAGCGACGCGGCATCCTGCGGGTGCAGTTCGGCATAAGGCTCATAGTCATGGCTGGATAAACGCGCGGACTTTCCGGTGCGCGTCAAGGTATGCCAGTGATCGCGCACGCGCCCGGTGTTCAACACCAACGGGTATGTTTGATTCACCGGATAATGCGGGCCGCGTGGCGTGACGGGGATAAAGCGCGCCTTTTGCGTGGGTGTATAAAAGCGTCCATCGCCAAACATGCGTTTAGTACCGGCAGAGCCGGGGTATACGACAGGCCACTGTAAGGGTTGCAACACGCCGTAGGCCGCATCATCCAAACCGCACACGCCGGAAATATCAAAATCACGCGCGCCGCTGTTTTCAAATCCGGATAGTGCGGCGTGTTCATTGAATATCTGTGCGGGCGATGAATAATTAAACGCCTCTGCAAAACCCATGCGCCTGGCGGCTTCCGAAATGATCCACCAATCCGGCTGCGCCTCCCCCGGAGTGGGTAGAAATTGTCGCTGGCGCGAGATGCGCCGCTCGGAGTTGGTCACCGTGCCGTCTTTCTCGCCCCAGGCCAGCGCGGGCAACAATACATGGGCATACGCCGTGGTGTCGGTATGGCGCACGCAGTCTGAAACAACGACAAACTCACAAGACTGCAACGCCCTGCGCACTGCATCGGCATCGGGCATACTCACCACTGGATTGGTCGCCATAATCCAGACGGCCTTGATCTTGCCTTCGCCAATGGCGCGAAACATATCCACGGCCTTGAGACCCGGTTTGCCGGCGATGACGGGCGAATCCCAAAATCGCTGCACGCGCGCACGATGTTCCGGATTTTCTATCTCCATGTGCGCCGCCAGTTGATTCGCCAATCCACCCACTTCACGCCCACCCATTGCATTCGGCTGGCCGGTGAAGGAAAACGGCCCCATGCCGGGGCGTCCGATGCGTCCCGTGAACAGATGGCAATTGATGATCGCGTTGACCTTGTCGGTGCCGCTGGAGGACTGATTCACGCCTTGCGAGTAAACGCTGACCACTTTTTCCGTGGCGGCATATAAATCAAAAAACTTTTTTACCCCGGCTGCATCGAGTCCACACTGTGCGGCCACAGCCTCGATATTTGGAGTACTCGCCATTGCGCTTTGCACGGTGGCTTCCATGCCTTCCGTATGTGCCTCGATATACCCATAATTGTGCAGGTTGTTCACATGCAAATAGCTCAACAAACCATTAAATAACGCCACATCAGTCCCAGGCTGTAACGATAGATGCAGATCGGCGATGTCACACGTCGCGGTACGGCGCGGGTCTACCACCACGATCTTGAGATGCGGATTAGTTTTCTTCGCTTGAGCGATGCGTTGAAACAACACGGGATGACACCACGCGGCGTTGGAGCCGACCAGGACAATCAGCTCTGCAAGCTCCAGGTCTTCATAACAGCCCGGCACCGTGTCGCTGCCGAAGGCGCGCTTGTGGCCCGCGACGCTGGAGGCCATGCACAGGCGTGAGTTGGTATCAATGTTGGCCGAGCCGATAAATCCCTTCATCAGTTTATTGGCGATGTAATAATCTTCGGTCAGCAGTTGTCCGGAGACATAAAAGGCGACGGCATCCGGACCATGTTGCTGGATAATACGTGCAAATTCTTGCGCGACCGCATTAAGCGCCGTATCCCAGATGCAGCGTTCCCCCGCCATTTCCGGGTATAGCAAGCGCCCTTCCAAACCCACGGTCTCACCGAGCGCAGCGCCTTTTGAGCACAGGCGCCCGAAGTTGGCGGGATGCATCTCGTCGCCGCGTATCTGTACGCCGCCGGATTGGACTTCAACAGTAATACCGCAGCCCACCCCGCAGTAAGGACAGGTGGTTTTGACAGACTGAATGGCCGTCATGCGCTTTTTTGCAATCCCGCGTGCTCGAGCGAAATACTCACTACGCCGTGCTCAACCTTCACGGGGTAGCAAGCGGTGCGCCCCTCGTCGGGCGCGACCGCCGCGCCTTCGTTGAGTTCAATCATCCAGTTATGCAACGGACAGGTCACACGCTTGCCGTGCACTATGCCTTGCGACAACGGCCCGCCCTTGTGCGGACATTGATCGCGCAGGGCAAACACTTCATCGTCCGCGGTACGAAACAGTGCGATGTCGCCTTGCACAGTGCGTACCACGCGCGCGCCGAGCTTTGGGATATCCTCTAAATCTCCTATTTCAATCCAATGCATGCCGTGACTCACACCACTTCCATGAGAGGCGTAAATTCGTATCTCTGCACATTATGCTGAGCACGCTCCGCCCACGGGTCAATCTGCGCATACTTTTGCGATTCGATGAAGCGTGCATAAAGCATTTTACGGTTCTGCACATCCTCCACGACGCGTTGCTTGACGTAGGCCAGGCCTACGCGCTCTATCCACGGCGCGGTACGATCGAGATAGCGCGCCTCTTCACGGTAGAGCTGAATGAAGGCACAGCAATATTCTTCCACCTCGTCTTCCGTGGTCACTTTGCACAATAAATCGGTGGCGCGTATCTTCACGCCGCCATTGCCGCCCACATGCAGCTCCCAGCCGGATTCCACGGCGACCACCCCGAAATCCTTAATAGTCGCCTCGGCGCAGTTGCGCGGACAACCGCTCACCGCCATCTTGAATTTGTGCGGCATCCACGAACCCCAGGTGCGTTTTTCAAGACGCACGCCCATCGCTGTGGAATCCTGCACACCGAAACGGCACCATTCTTTGCCGACACAGGTTTTCACGGTGCGTAAGGCCTTGCCGTAGGCGTGACCGGAAACCAGTCCGCCCTTGTTCAGTTCACCCCAGACCGCGGGCAAATCCTCTTTTTTAACACCCAACAGATCAATGCGCTGTCCGCCGGTGACCTTGACGCTAGGGATGTTGAACTTGTCCACTACATCGGCGATAGTGCGCAATTCGTTCGATGTCGTCACGCCGCCCCACATGCGCGGCACGACCGAATAGGTGCCGTCCTTTTGAATGTTGGCGTGCACGCGCTCGTTGATGAAGCGCGATTGCGGGTCATCTTGATATTCCGCAGGCCAGGCGCACAACAGATAATAGTTCAGCGCAGGGCGGCAGGAGTGACAACCATCTGGGGTGCGCCATTCGAAATGCTGCATCACCTCGCGGATGGTGAGTAGATGCCTTTCGCGTATGACTTTGCGCACTTCATCGTGCGTATGATCGGTGCATTTGCACAGTGGCTTCTCCTTGGGTGCCGCTGTATAACCGCCGCCCAGCACGGAGGCCATGATCTGTTCCACCAAACCGGTGCACGAACCACACGACGAGGATGCCTTGGTGTGCGTGCGCACCTCTTCCAGCGTAAACAGACCTTTTTCGCTGATTGCCTTGACGATAGCGCCCTTGCATACGCCGTTACAACCGCACACCTCCATCGCATCGCTCATCGCCGCGGCCTTACTCTGTCCACCGTGACCTGAATCGCCGAGATGCGCCTGGCCAAACATCAGATGATCGCGGAATGCCGTAACATCGCTGCCATCGCGCATGAGCTGGAAGTACCACGCCCCGTCCCCCGTGTCGCCGTACATCACCGCACCGCAGATACGGTCATCCTTGAGCACCAGTTTTTTGTATGTCCCTTGTGAGGCATCTTTAAGCACGATTTCCTCAGTGCTGTCATCACCGGTAAAATCTCCTGCGGAGAATAGATCAATCCCCGTGACCTTGAGCTTGGTGGAAGTCAGCGAACCTTGATAGCGTGAGTAGCCGAAATGAGCGAGATGGTTGGCGCACACCTTGGCCTGCTCGAACAGCGGCGCGACCAAACCGTACGTTTGGCTGCGGTGCTGCACGCATTCGCCCACTGCATAGATGCTGGGATCATAGGTTTGCAGCGTGTCGTTCACCACGATGCCGCGTTCGCAATAGATGCCCGCCTTTTTGGCCAGCTCCATGTTGGGGCGTATGCCCACGGCCATGACCACGAGGTCGGCGTAGAGCTCGGAGCCATCCTTGAAACGCACGCCACGCACGCGCTCCTCACCCAAAATCTCCACGGTTTGCGCGGGCATGTGGAAGTGCATGCCACGTTCTTCCAACGATTTGCGCAGCATCTCGCCTGCCACCTTGTCGAGCTGACGCTCCATCAGGGTTTCGTGTATATGCACCACCGTGACATTCATGCCCTGGCGCATCAATCCGTTCGCCGCCTCCAGACCCAACAGCCCGCCGCCTATCACCACGGCGTGCCGGGACTGCTTGGACGCATCCATCATTAATTGAACATCGCGGATATCCCGGAACGTCACCACACCAGGCAATTGGTGACCCGGCACCGGGACGACAAATGGATTCGAGCCGGTTGCCAACAACAGACGATCATAGTCGGCACAAGTGCCATCATCGGCGACAACCTTGCGTTTAGCGCGGTCTATCTCCACCACCTCTTTACCACAGTGCAGCGTAATGCCATTATCCGCATACCACTGCATATCATTCAGCATGATCTCCGCTACGGACTTTTCACCCGCCAACACGGGAGACAGCAGGATACGGTTGTAATTGCCGTAGGGCTCTGAACCGAACACGGTGATCTCGTACTTATCCGGTGCGACTTTCAACAGCTCTTCCAGCGTGCGCACTCCTGCCATGCCATTACCGATCAACACCAGCTTTTCTTTCATCTATGGCCTCGCGCTTCAAATCCTATTGAAGACGCCTCAGCAAGTTATGGGCCAAGTGCAGTTTTGACAGCTATCTAATTGTTGAATATCACATTTTTATTTCATTACGACTCGCCGCAGGAGACCCTCTGTAAAATCTGCACCAAAGAGAAGCAACAGTGCGGCCGCGTACACGGAGTTGGTGCAAAAAGGATTGGGAGTGGTGAGAAAATACGCCTTTCTGGTTATTTTTCGTATGGTATGAGGTTTGCTACAGGGTACTTATGCATCTCGTATCCCCCACCATTACCGGCGTTATTCTTGCGGGCGGACGTGCGCGCCGCATGAACGGGGTGGACAAAGGACTGCTGGAGTTTGCGGGAAAGCCATTGGTGGAACATACACTGGCTCGATTGACCCCACAGGTCAGCGAGGTCATGATCAACACCAATCGTAATCACGCACGCTATGCGAGTTACGGCCTTACCTTAGTGGCTGATAAGCTGGAGGGATACTGCGGCCCACTGGCAGGGATGCACAGTGCGATGTGTGCAGCACAGACTGACTATATCGTCACAGCGCCTTGTGACTCGCCTCTGATCCCTAACGACCTAGCGCAGCGTATGATGATGACGCTGATGAGAGAAAGCGCGGAGCTATGTACGGCGCATGATGGTATGCGCTTGCAACCCATCTATACTATGATACCTCGCGCTCTTGCTACCGACCTCCACAGCTACCTCATGAGCGGAGGACGTAAAGTGGAAAACTGGTTGCGACGTCATCGTTTGGCGGTGGCCGATTTCTCCGATCAACCCGAGGCTTTCTTGAATATCAACACGCCTTATGACCATCAGTTGTGCGAGGAGCGAGCTAAAAACCAACATGCAAGAGTATGATCCAAACTCACTCACCGTTGTCGAGGCGCTGCAACGCATAGAGGACGTGATACAGCCACTCGACGGAAGGGAGACCATCGCGCTGCGTGAAGGTTTGGGACGCGTGCTCGCCGAGGACATCCGTTCCACCAGTAACGTACCCGCGCACACCAATTCGGCAATGGATGGCTATGCCGTTTCGAGCGGTGATTTGCCGATGAGCGGGACACGTGAATTGCGCGTTGTTGGAACAGCTTGGGCGGGCACACCCTTTAGCGGCACGGTAAAACCGGGAGAGTGCGCGCGCATCATGACCGGCGCGATGCTGCCGGCGGGCACTGATACCATCGTTATGCAGGAGCAGGCCGAGCGTGACGGTGACATTATACGCATTGGCGCCGGACACAAGCCGGGGCAACACGTGCGTCAGGCGGGCGAGGACCTCGCTGTGGGCGAAGTTACCTTACCCGCCGGGATGCGGATCGGACCGGCACAGCTTGGCCTGCTGGCCTCGCTGGGTATCGAGGAGGTAATCGTTTTCCACCTGCCGCGCGTGGCAGTATTCACCACCGGCGATGAGTTGCGCTCGCTGGGTGAATCGCTCGGTCCCGGTGAGATTTATGACAGCAATCGCTATACCTTATATGGAATGCTTGCACGCCTGGATATCGAGCCTATGGATCTCGGCATAGTGCGCGAT
>DATMXC010000021.1:0-6373 GCA_035561915.1 Gammaproteobacteria bacterium | reverse complement strand
CTCATTCAAAACAACGATTCACCGCAGAGGGCGCGGAGGAGAAACAAACTCCTTTGATGTTATTCCCTTGCATCCTTGATGGTTTGTGTATTTTCCTTCGTGTTCCTCTGCGTCCTCTGCGGTGAATTATATTTACTTCTTTGAGGCTTGCAGCTTGCCTTCACTGAGGGCGTGTAAGACCTGCTCCTTCGGGCCATCGGCGACGATCCTTCCCCCATCTACTACAATCACGCGGTTGACGAGTGTAAGAAGAGAGGCTCGGTGGGTGACTAACAGGAGGGTGCGGCCTTCCAGCAGCGCGGCCAATTTCTGCTTGAGTCTTTCCTCGGTGCTGTTATCCATCGCGTTGCTGGGCTCGTCCAGCAGCAGGATGGGTGGCTCCAGCAGCAGTGCACGGGCGATTGCAATGGTCTGCCGTTGGCCGCCGGAAAGATTTTCGCCGCGCTCGCCGGTCTGGAGATCGAAACCCTGCGGGTGGCGGGCGATGAATTCGGTGACCCCGGCGATTTCCGCGGCGCGCAGCACCGCGCCGTCGTCTGCGTAAGGTGCGCCCAGCACGATATTGTCTTTCACACTACCGTAGAACAGCACGATGTCTTGCGGCACATAGCCGACGTTGCGGCGCAGCACGGCGGGATCCATTTGCCGGATGTCGGTGCCGTCCATCAGGATGGCCCCGGAGCCGGGGGGGTACAGGCCAAGGATCAGTTTCTCGATGGTGCTTTTACCCGAACCGATGCGCCCGATGATGGCCACCCGCTCGCCGGGCGCGACCTTGAACGAAACCCCGTTCAGCGCGCCGACCTGCTGGTTTGGATAACTGAAGCTCACGTCCTTAAATTCGATGCCGCCTTGCAGCGTGGGCCGGTGCAGAAAGGCCTTCCCGGCGGGACGCTCGACCGGCAGTTCCATGATCTTGTTGAGCGTGCGCAGGGTAGCGACCGACTGATGATAACGGGCCAGCAGCCCAGCCACCTGCGACAACGGCGCGAGCGCGCGACCGGCGAGCAGCGTGCAAGCGATCAGCGCACCCATCGTGATCGAACCGGCGGCGATCAGATACACACCATATACCACCACCGCGATGGTCGCTATCTGCTGCACAAACGTGGAGAAATTGACCCCCAACGCGGACAAGAAGCGGGTCTTCAGACCGAGCTGGGCGAGCACCCCGGTAGTCTGTTCCCAACGCCGCTGCATGGGGCTCTCCGCCCCCATGCTCTTGAGAGTTTCAAGGCCACTCAAGGTCTCGATCAACGTGGCGTGCTTTTGGCCTAGGTGCTGATACGTTTCTTTAACGGTATTGTTGAGCGGTGTCTGGAGCAGAAACCCTACCACCAGGACCAGTGGGATCGCGGCGATGGGAATCCACGCCAGTGGGCCGCCGAGCAGGGCGATCACCGCGATGAACAACAAGGCGAAGGGCAGGTCAATCAGCGTGGTGAGGGTCGCCGAGGTGAAAAAATCGCGGAACGATTCAAATTCATGCAGGTTGTTGGCGAAGGCCCCCACCGAGGCGGGCCGCGCCGCCATCTGTATCCCCAGTACCTGCTCGAAAATGCGGGCGGACAAAATCACATCGGAGCGCTTGCCGGCGATATCTATGAAATAGCCGCGCAGGGTGCGCATGATGATATCGAAGGTAAAGGCGATGGTGACGCCGATGGCGAGCACCCACAAGGTCTCGACGGCGCGGTTCGGCACCACGCGATCGTACACGTTCATGATGAACAGCGGCGAGGCCAGCGCGAAGATATTGATCAGCAACGAGGCGACCAGCACCTCGCCGTAAATACTCCAGGATTTCAGCAAGGTCCCCCAAAACCAGTGGTGCGGGCTGGGGGTGGCGGACTGTTCGGTGCGCGCGTCGAACCGGAACACCGGCTGCGCGAAGATCGCGTAACCGGAATACACTTTATTCAGATCGTCGAGCGCGATCTCCTTTACGCCCGCGGCTTCGGGCTGGATAATCCTGGCGGTGGTCGCTCCCGGCGTCCTGCCTCCCGCGGCATTAGCACTCCCCTGTACGTCATCAGCGTCTTTGAGCTCGGTTAGCACGCAGGCCTGCCGGTCATTGAGCAGGAGCACGGCGGGCAGCACCAGACGGGAGATTTTGGCTAGCGGCCGTTTGACGACCTTGGCGGTGAGCCCCGCACGAGCCGCGGCGCGGATAAACAGTTCGGGCGTGAGTTGATGATTGACCAGCGGCAGACCGGCCGACAGCGACTCGGCGGAAAACGGCCGGTGCAGCGTCTTGGTGAGCAGCACCAGACTCTCCAACAGAGGGTCAAACGAAGCAGCCTGAGGGTCCGCCACGCGCCAACTTTCTTGTGTTTGCAAAACCAACTCTCCTGTTAATAATTGTAGGGCCGAATTCATTCGGCCAACTACAAAATAACACCGCGGAGACGCAGAGAAAAAGATACCTAGGTTTTTATTTTCCCTCTGCGTCCTCTGCGGTGAAGCCTTGTATAAGACACGTCGCGCAGCCACCCAAATCTGGCTAATAGCGTGCAAACATCAGGCCATGCTGACTCCGTGTGGCTCAACTCTTAACCTTTAACAGTACTACCTCGATGTTGTTCTGCTTAAGCCGTGCGCGGACCTGATTGACCTCGGCGAGATCATTATAGGGGCCGACCTGAACGCGATGCCAGGTGTCTTTATTATTGACGGTGACAGTCTGGATGCTGGCTTCAACGCCTAATAACACCAGGCTGGCCTTCAGCTTGTCCGCCTCCTCGAGGCTGCGAAACGAGCCCGCCTGCAGGATATATGCGCCCGGCTTATCAACCGGAGCAGCGCCTTCGCCCTGCGCTG
The DNA here is from genome assembly GCA_035561915.1 of Gammaproteobacteria bacterium. GTDB lineage: Bacteria > Pseudomonadota > Gammaproteobacteria > SURF-13 > SURF-13 > JACPZD01. The sequence continues at coordinate 3,553 of DATMXC010000021.1, read as the reverse complement.
GTTTGGCGGCCGTCTCTTGTTCAGGGACGGCGACCTCCATCTCCGGCAGGATGGTGTAAAAATCGAAACGCGGCTTGGCCGTCGGCGGCGCTTCGGGCAGAGGTTGAGATTGGGGCGGCTTGCTCGCGCTGCGCGCATCCGGGCTTGCCTCTATTTGCACGGGCGTGGCACGGCTGTTCCTGAGTTCAGAGACAGTGAATCCGCCCAGGTAGACAGCCAATGCGACCGCAAGGCCCATCAACAGGCCAACCAGCAACCACACCCAGCCTGGTGTCTGCGGCGCGGGTCTGCCGCGCCCCGCGTTTTTATAATCGCGCGCCATTAGGGCACCTCGAAAAATAGTGGATTTTGTCTTTAGGCAAGGCGGAATTCTGCGAGAAAGCGGAGTGTACACGGCAGTACATGAGCATTTCGAGTAGAATTCCAACGCAGCATAAAGACAAAAGACGCATTTTTAGAGGTGCCCATTACATCGCCTGCGGTGCGCTGACACCTAACAGCGCCAGTCCGTTGCGCAACACCTGTCGTGTTGCCGCGAGCAGCGCGAGCCGCGCATTACGCAGAGCGGCGTCTTCCACCAGGAAAGTGTGGGCGTTGTAGTAGGTGTGAAAGTCCGTGGCCAGCTCCTTGAGGTAATAGCCGATCTGATGCGGTTCATAGGTCTCTGCAGCAGCCTCGATGACCTCCGGATAACGCGACAAGGTCGCCAACAAACTCTGCTCGTGCGTTTCCGTAAGCAGATGCAAATGCGCCCGGCCTTGTGTTTTATCCCAACCTTGGCCGCGCTCTTCAGCGAGACGCAACACGCTGCAAATGCGCGCGTGGGCATACTGTAAATAATAGACCGGATTATCGTTGCTCTGCGATTTAGCGAGATCCAGATCAAAATCCAGGTGCTGATCGCTCTTGCGCATGACATAAAAAAACCGCGCCGCGTCGTTGCCGACCTCATTGCGCAATTCGCGCAGGGTGACGAACTCGCCCGAGCGCGTAGACATCTGCGCGCGCTCGCCGCCGCGATACAAAATCGCAAACTGCACCAACACCACCTCCAGACACACGGGATCGGCGCCGAGCGCCGCGAGCGCCGCCTTGACGCGCGGGATGTAGCCGTGATGATCAGCGCCCCAGACATTCACCATACGCTCAAATCCGCGTTCGAGTTTGGTCAGATGATAGGCGATGTCGGAGGCGAAATAGGTCGGCTGGCCGTTTTCACGCACCACGACACGGTCTTTCTCATCGCCATAGTCCGTAGTGCGAAACCACCACGCCCCGTTCCATTCGTAGAGGTGACCACTCTCCTTCAGCCGCTCAATGGCCCGATCCACCGCGCCGCTCTCCGTGAGTGAACGCTCGGAAAACCAGTTATCGTAATTGACTCCGAACCCGGCGAGATCGTCACGTATATCGGCAAGAATGGTGTTGAGCCCGCGATCAAAAATCGCGCGGTAGGTTTCGTCGCCCAACAAAATCTTGGCGCGCAAAATCAGCGCGTCTATGTGCGCCTCCTTGTCGCCGCTGCCGTCCGCCGCGAGATCGGGAGGTAAGTCTTTCGTCACCTCACTCACCGGATGACGCAACGCCGCACCATGCTCAGTTTGCAGAGCGCGCGCGATGTCGAACACATAATCGCCCTTGTACCCGTTGGCGGGAAACGTCACCGGTTCGCCGAGCAATTCCAGATAACGCAGCCAGATACTGACTGTGAGGATATCCATCTGCCGCCCGGCGTCGTTGACATAGTATTCGCGGTAGACCTTGTAACCGGCGGCCTCCAGCAGGTTGGCCAGCGCACTGCCGATCGCCGCGCCGCGCCCATGGCCGACGTGCAGCGGCCCGTTGGGATTGGCCGAGACGAACTCGATCTGCACCGATGTCCCCTGCCCCAGCGTGCCTAGCCCATATGCCTCACCGCGATCGAGGATCTCGCCAACGACAATCTGAAACGCAGCCGGTGTCAGAAAGAAGTTGATGAAGCCCGGCCCTGCGATCTCGACCTTGGCGATTATCTCCGAGTGCGGCAGACGGCCGACTATCAGTTCCGCCAGTTCGCGCGGCTTGCGGCGCGCGGTCTTGGCGAGACCGAGCGCCACAGTGCTGGCGAAGTCGCCGTGCTGCTTGTCGCGGGCGCGCTCGACATCCGCCCGGATGTCACTCATTTCTGGCAGCAGGCCGTCAGTTTGCAGTGCGGAAATAGCGCACGTGAGCAGGTTCTGGATGGAGTGTTTCAAGATACGCCTTGGTCAGTCACTTCGGGAAGCGCGAATTCTACACCAAGGCGTGATAGTGTGTTGTTTTAGAGTGATAACAAAGGTCGGCCAAAAAAGCAAAAGACGTATTTTTAGAGGCGATCTAAAGCATCTCCATCGGGTCCACATCCAGCGACCAGCGCACCTTGCGTGCGAGCTTGAGTTTTTCCAGCAGGGGTATCCAGGCCTGTAACAGGCGCTGCAACTCCGCACGGCGCGGGGACTGTAATAACAACTGGGCGCGATAGCGCCCCGCCCGCTTCTCCATCGGCGCGGGCAGTGGGCCGAGCAACTGCACGCCCTTCGTCAGCAGCGTCTCCGCTTCCGCGCGAGCCTGGTTCAAGAAGGCCTCCGGCGCGCTGCGGCTCACCGCCTCGGCGCGCAACAAGGCCATCACGCTATAGGGTGGCAGACCCGCCTGACGGCGCTCGTCGAGGGCGGCCGTTGCAAAGGCGTGATAGCCGCGCGTTAACAAGGTTTGCAGTAGAGGGTGATCGGGGTGATGCGTCTGTATCACCACCGCACCGGGCTTGTCGCTGCGGCCCGAACGCCCGGCGACTTGGATAATAGTCTGCGCCATCCTCTCGCTCGCGTGGAAATCCACACCATAGAGACCTTGATCGGCATCAAGGATGCCGGCCAGGGTCACGTTCGGAAAGTGATGGCCCTTGGCCAGCATTTGTGTGCCGATGAGAATTTGACTGCGGCCGCTGTGCACACCGTCCAGCATTTCCTGCAAAGATCCCTTGCGGCGGGTGCTGTCGCGGTCTATGCGGATCAGTCCGATGCCGGGAAAGTGCCGCGCCAGGATTTCTTCCGCGCGCTCCGTGCCATGACCCAGGGGGCGCAACGCCGTTGCCGCGCAATCCGGACACTGCTGTTCGGCGGCGCGCTCGGCCCCGCAGTGGTGACAACGCAGCAGGCGCCGCTGTTGATGCAACACCATACGCACCTCGCAGCGCGCGCAACGCGCCACCCAGCCGCAGCGGTCGCAGAGCAGGGTCGGGGCATAGCCGCGCCGGTTCAGAAACAGCAGCACCTGTTCGCCGCGCTCCAGGTGCTGCCCCATTAAGCTCAGCAGCGGCTGCGACAGCACCCCATCGGCGGGTGCGCGCCGCCTGTCCACCACCGTGACGTCGTTATGTTGAGCGACAGCGGTACGCTCCGGTAACACCAGCCGCCGGTAGCGGCCCTGCTCGGCGTTATAGAGACTTTCCAGCGCGGGGGTCGCCGAGCCGAGCACGATAGGAATACCCGCGCGCTGCGCACGCAGCACCGCGACATCGCGGGCGTGGTAGCGA
>DATMXC010000020.1:0-3350 GCA_035561915.1 Gammaproteobacteria bacterium | reverse complement strand
ATAGTATATGTTTATACTATCATATTCTTTATCGAGTATATAAATCCTGCTATAGTTTCCACGTCTGGGCACTTCTAAAAATAGTGGATTTTGGCTTTAGGCAAGGCGGAATTCTGCAAGAAAGCGGAGTATACACATAGTCTGTCGCTTCGCGGCTCCGCATTTCGACGTACAGGGATGTACTAATGTCGCGAGAGGCAGGACGCCGGGAGCGACCGAGTAGAATTCCAACGCAGCATAAAGGCAAAAGACGCATTTTTAGAGAGCCCAGTTGCAGGGCTTACTTTGAGGTACCTTGGGGAATCGTATGGATTGGGCCTATACCGTATCAGGTTTTGCAGTCGGCATGTTGGTCGGCCTCACGGGCGTGGGTGGCGGCTCGCTCATGACGCCGCTGCTGATCCTGTTCGGCATCCCGCCGGTCAAGGCGGTGGGCACGGATCTTTTGTTCGCCTGCTTCACCAAGATAGGCGGGGTCTGGGTACACGGCCGGCGCGGCACGATAGACTGGAAGATCGTCGGCCTGCTTGCGGCTGGCAGTTTACCCGCGTCGCTGGTGACCCTCTGGCTGCTGCAATACTTAAGCGCACAAGGCTGGAAGGTAGACGCGCTGATTGTGCCGCTCATTGGCGTGGCGGTGATCCTGACCGCGTTCGCGTTGATCTTTAAAGCGCAACTGCAACGCCACCCGTGGTTCAAGTCGCCGACCGCCGGCGCGAGCCTCTCCGCTTCTACGGTGGTGACGGGCGCGGTGTTGGGCACGCTCGTCACGCTCACCTCCATCGGAGCGGGCGCGATAGGCGTGGTGGCGTTATTTTTGTTGTACCCGCTGATACACACCACTAAAATTGTTGGTTCGGATATCGCGCACGCCGTGCCGCTCACCCTGGTGGCGGGTCTGGGCCACCTCGGCCTGGGCAACGTGGACTTCGTGCTGCTGGGAAGTCTGCTGCTGGGCTCGCTGCCGGGCATTTATCTGGGTAGTCACATGAGCGTCAACATTCCGGAAAAGACGTTGCGCATCGCACTCGCCGGCATGTTGATGCTGGTCGGATTCAGGTTGATCGCGCATTAAGTTGCGCGTTTGCACGGTTTAAGGAGAAAGTTATGAACGACCCGACAGTATTGGTTAATCTCGACGAGATCGAACGCTATGAACAGGCGGTGGGGGCCTTTTTAGGCAAGGAACTGGATGTTGACCGCTTCATGTCCACGCGCCTGCAACAAGGCGTCTACGGCCAGCGCCAGGACGGCGTGCACATGATCCGCGTCAAGGTGCCGGGCGGCAAGATGTTGCCTCATCAACTGGTGGCCATCGCCGAGGTGCTGGAGCAGTACGTCCAGCACGACGTGGTGCACGTCACCACGCGCCAGGATTTTCAGATTCACTATGTGCCCACCGCCGACACGCCTGCGGCGCTGCGCCACTTGGCCGCATCCGGGCTCACCACGCGCGAGGCATGCGGCAACACGGTGCGCAACGTCACCGCCTGTCCGCTCGCCGGCGTGTGCCCGCGCGAACATTTGGATGTCATCCCGGTGATGGACGGCGCAGTAGCGCATTTTCTACGTCATCCGCTCACCCAACATCTGCCGCGCAAGTTCAAGATCAGCTTCTCCGGCTGTGAGCACGATTGCGCGCAAGGCATGATGCACGACCTCGGCGTGGTGGCCGTACAAAAAGACGGACGTTACGGCTTTAAGGTGCTGGCGGGCGGCGGCTTGGGCCACAAACCGCATGAGGCGATCACCGTCGAGGAGTTCATCGAGGAACAGGATTTACTACCCTGCATGGAGGCCATCGTCTCCCTGCACCATCGCTATTCGGATCGCGTCAAGCGCGCCAAGGCGCGCATCAAATTCCTGGTGGACCGCTTCGGCCCCGAAGGCTTTATCGAGAAGTACAAAGAAGAATACGTGCGCACCAAGGCGGCGTTCGAAGGTAAAGCGTATCCCAAGGGCGACTGGACGGGCGTGGTAGAGCCCGGTGAGGCCTGCGGCGCGGGCGCGCCACGCCAGGTGTTTCCACAAAAGCAGGTAGGCCTCAACGTATTTCCTATCAGTCTCAAAATCGGCGACATCACCGCCAAGCAACTGCGCGGTATCGCCAAGATCATGCAGGACGAGGGCTTGAGCGACATCCGTACCACGCAGGATCAGAACCTGATGATTATGAACGTGTCGGATGCGCGCATTAACGCGCTGCGCAACGCACTCGCGCCGTTGGGTTTAAGCGAGCCCACGACGGGCGACGACGTGGTCGCATGCCCCGGTACCTCGACCTGCCGCTTGGGCATCACCTCATCCAAAATCATCGGCGCAAAGTTGAGCGGTGGTGAAGCCGATCTGCGCATCCGCGCCAGCGGCTGCCACAATGGCTGCGCGCAGCCGGAGACCGGCGACATCGGCATCTACGGCGAAGGCAACCGGCTGCATGGCAAGCTTGTGCCGCACTATCAGATGTATTTCGGCGGCGACGGTCGTGCGGGAGGCGGCTTGGGCTTCAAAAGCGTGTCGGTGCCTGTCTTGCGCGTGGAGCAGGCCATCGCGCGCGTACAAGAAACCTTTTTAAAGGATCGCGTCAACGGCGAGACGTTTTTTCAGTGGGCACACCGGCGCGGCAAGGACTCCTTCAAGGAACTGCTCGCCGATCTCACCGTGGTCAACCCGGAAGATGTCCCCGCGCTGTTGAGCGATCACGGCGAGGCGGGCGCCTTCAAGGTGCTGCAACTGGGCGGCGGCGAGTGCGCGGGCGCGGCGCAGGAGATCGTCTCGTCGCGCTTTTCTGAGGCCGCCTACGAACGCAGTTGCCGCAACGCCTTCATCTATCAACATAAACTGTTCGATGCCACCGAGTGCGCCGAGGCGATGGCGCGCCTGGTCGGTCAGTCGTTGCTGTTTGTCACCGGGCAGAAATCACTGGACGATCTCCACGAGATCGCCCAGGCCGCGCGCGGACAATTGCAGGAATTACGGCCGGAGTATGTCCCTCTCGCCGATAAGCTGGTGGAGCTTGCCCACGGGTTGAGCGCTCTTAAAGTGGATCAGGATGAGACGCGCTTTAACGCGCTCATGACCGATCTCGATGCGTGGATGGTGCAGGCTGCGCGCGCTTGTGAGACCTTCGATCCGCAGCTCGATCTCTCCGCCACGCTGCCGCCGGTCAATACGCCGGTATTCGTCGCGCCTGCGCACGGGAGGGCGGCGAAGCCCAAGCTCAACGGGGAGGCTGCAACGGTAAGCACGGTGGACTTGTCTACGTATGCCTGTCCGGTGCATTTCATGAGGGCGCGCATCGAGATTGACAGGCTGTCCGCAGGCGGCGTCATAGAATTTCTGCTGGAGCCCGG
>DATMXC010000019.1:0-9910 GCA_035561915.1 Gammaproteobacteria bacterium | reverse complement strand
CGCGATGCCCCGCAGAGGATGTCTGATAGCCCTAGGACGTCCACTTTGGTGTGCGTGGCCATGCCCTCCGGGTACATCTCTTCAAGCACCGGGGCAAACAGTATATCTACGCTATTTGCTGCTAGAATGCGGCTATCTTCTTCGAATGTGCGTGGATATGACGAGAAGTCTTCGTTTTCTCCAAATTGCAATGGATTCACAAATATGCTCACCACGACCCGTTTTGCCTGTTTTTTGGCCGTTTCCACCAATTTGAGGTGGCCCTGGTGCAGATTGCCCATGGTGGGCACCAGGGCGATGCGTTCTCCCTGGGCGCGCCAGGCCGCAAGTTGTGCGCGCACGGTGCCCAGTGTCGTGGCCGTAAGCATCTAGGTGAAGGTATGCTCGGCGGAGGGGAAGTGACCGGATTTTACCGCCTGGATGTAGTTCTGCACGGCCGCATGGATTCCGGCGGCGTCCGCCAGAAAATTCTTGGCGAATTTGGGGGGCTTTTCGGTCACGCCGAGCAGGTCGTGGAGCACCAGGATCTGGCCGTCGGTCTGCGCTCCCGCGCCGATGCCGATCACCGGCGCGGCGGCGTGCCTTGTGACTTCGGCGGCAAGCGTAGCGGGCACCGATTCCAGCAGCAACAGACTGGCGCCGGCCTCCTCCAGACTCTTGGCGTCGTCGAGCAAGGTCTGTGCGCTCACCGGATCGCGCCCTTGCACACGGTAACCGCCGAGTTGATGCACCGATTGCGGCAACAGACCGAGGTGCGCGCACACCGGGATGCCACGCACGCTGAGTTCCCGCACGGTCTCGGCCAGCCATGCGCCGCCCTCCAGTTTGACCATCTGCGCCCCCCCTTCCTGCAGGATGCGCGCCGCGTTGCCGATGGCCTGCGCCGGACTCGCGTAGCTCATAAACGGCATATCTGTGACCACGAAGGCGCGCCGGGCGCCGCGCCGCACGTTGCGGGTGTGGTAGATCATGTCCGCCACCGTGACAGGCAATGTGCTGTCGTAGCCTTGTATGACCATGCCCAGGGAGTCACCCACCATAAGTAGCTCCACACCCACCTCGTCGAGCAGCCGGGCGAAACTTGCGTCATAGGCGGTGAGACAGGCGATCTTTTCGCCCATGCGCTTCATCTCACGCAGGGTGGTAAGGGTAATCGTTTTCATAAAGCTATAGGGAGAGGGTTGAAGTAATGCCGCCCGCGCTGGACCGTATGGGCGCGCTCCAGTAATTGCTGGTAATCCTGCTCGTTGTTGACGGGGTCTATCTCGGCGGCGTTGACGATCAACAAGGGGGCGGCGGCGTAGTGATAGAAAAAGTCCGTGTACGCATCCACCAGGCGTTGCAGATACGCCGTCTCGATGAGCCGCTCGTGATGCAGGCCGCGCTTGTGGATACGCGCCAGCAATACTTCCACCGGGGCTTGCAGATAGATGACGAGATCCGGCGCCGGGGCATCAAGAGTGAGCTGGCCGTACACCTGCTGATACAGGCGCAATTCGTCGTCATCGAGGGTCAGCTCCGCGAACAGGCGATCCTTTTCCATCAGGAAATCGGATACCCGCGCCGGCCGGAACAAGTCCCTCTGGCGCAGAGCCTTGATCTGACGGGCGCGCTGGAACAGGAAATATAGTTGCGTCGGCAGGGCCGCCTGGCGCGGATTTTGATAGAAGCGCTCAAGAAATGGGTTGTCTTGCGCTTCCTCTAACAACAGTGAGGCCCCCAATGAATCGGCGAGTCGTCCAGCGAGGCTGGTCTTGCCTACCCCTATCGGGCCTTCCACAACGATATAACGGTGTTGCTCAGGAATTATGCTGGTCATTAGAGCGAAATAGGCAGCGGCGTCAGTTTCTGTTTGGGACAGTGCTTGATGAGTTCTTGCAAAGTGCCCTTGCCGGGTATCTGTAGTCCCGGATCAAGCTCGGCCAGAGGATACAGGACAAAGGCGCGTTCGTGTAACCGCGGGTGGGGCACCGTCAAGCTCGGGTCCGCATAGTGCAGGTCGCCATACAAAAGAAGATCGAGGTCCAACGTGCGCGGGCCCCACTGTTCACCCGTACGTATTCTCCCATGCCGGTGCTCAATCTCCAACAATTGCTTAAGCAAATCCTTGGCGGATAAAGCGGTCTCCAGCAGCGCCACGGCGTTCACATAATCCGGCTGGCCCGCGGGACCCAGCGGCGCGCTCAGATACAGGCGGGAGTGCTTGATGAGCCGCGTGTGCGGCAGCTTGGTAAGTTCGGTAAAGGCGTGACTAACCTGCCGCTCCGGATTATCCCGATTGCTGCCGAGGCCCACATAGGCACGTACCGCCGGCATGGGAGAGGGTAGGCTATCGGCGCCGACGGCGCTTGCGGGAGGCCGGCGCCTTGATATGGCTGATCATCGTCTCCTGGTCGGGCCCTTGTACGGTTTGAAGCTCGGTCCACCAGTCGCACAGTTCCTGTAATGGCTCACCCGCCGCATTGCGCAACAGGAGAAAATCATAGGCGGCGCGGAAGCGGGGATGGGCAAGCAGCCGCAGCGGCCGCTTTCCGGAGCGCTGCGCAAACCGGGGCTGCATGGCCCATATCTCGCGCATGGGTACGGTAAAACGCTTCGGCACGGCGACCCGGCGGATCTGAGACGAGATCACCCTATCGGCGGCTGCCTCCATCGCCTGGATCTCGCCGGTCGCTCCCGGCGTCCTGCCTCCCGCGACACTAGTACGTCCCTGTACGTCGCTATCGGCGCCGCGCAGTTGCTCGGCCAATAGCCGCATCGGTCCCCACAACAGGGCCGCGAATAGGAATGCCGGAGTGACCGGTTTATCCTCTGCGATTCGCACATCGGTATTGGTCAGCGCATGGGTGAGCAAACCGATGTGGGGGCCGGAGTGTTCCAGGCTCGCTTCAGTCTGGGGAAACAGGTGGCGGAACAACTGGTAGTGACGCATCAATTCAAAGGTCTGCACTGCGCAGCCCCCCATGAATAGCTTGAGCACCTCTTCGAACAGGCGCGCGGAGGGAATATCCTCGAGCAGATAGCCCAGCTCGAACAACGGCGCCTCGCTGTCGGGGTGAATGCGAAACCCCAGCTTGGCGGCAAAGCGCACGGCACGCAACATGCGGACCGGGTCTTCACGGTAACGGAGCTGAGGGTTGCCCACCAGGCGCATGGAACCCAGCCGAAGATCGGCGAGACCGCCGGTGTAATCTATGACGCTGCCGTCGCCGCTATCGTAGAACAAGGCGTTGACCGTGAAGTCGCGCCGTAAGGCGTCCTCTTCGAGGGTCGTTCCGTAGACGTTATCCCGGACAATTCTGCCGCTGTCACTCTGATCGGTCGCTCCCGGCATCCTGCCTCCCGCGACATTAGTACTTCCGTGTACGTCAGAGGCTTCGGGAGCGACCCCGCCGCGAAAGGTGGCGACCTCCACGATCTCGCGGCCAAAGCGCACGTGCGCTAGGCGAAAACGCCGCCCGATCAGCCGGCAGTTACGAAATAGATGCTCTACCTGTTCGGGGTGGGCATTGGTCGCGACGTCGAAGTCCTTGGGTTCGCGGCCAAGCAACAGATCGCGCACGCAGCCCCCTACCAGATAGGCCTCGTAGCCCGCTCCCTTGAGTCGGCTTACCACCCTCATCGAGTTCTCGCTGATCAGACTGGCTGCGATGGTGTGATCGGTATGACGCAGAGGGCTCGATATGGCTGTGTCTTTTTTTATGATGGGTACCTTAATCGTGCTGCAAACCGGCTTGAGTAGCGCGGGTGTTCGCGTATAATAGCATTTTTCCGCGCAGAGCCCCACAACCCCACTTCTCTTGCTCCCTTCGTCTAGTGGCCTAGGACACCGCCCTCTCACGGCGATAACAGGGGTTCGAGTCCCCTAGGGAGCACCATTATGCTCAATGCACCCGCCGCATCAGCACCACGGCGACCAGAAAAAACAGCGCAGCCGGTAACACGGCAGTGAGCAGCGGGTTCAAGTTATAGACCAGTCCTGCTTGCGTAAAGGTTTGGTTGAACAGATGGAATCCAATGCCTACCATGCTGCCGATCAACAGCCTCTGCCCCATGCCCGCGGCGCGCAGCGCGCCAAACGTAAAGGGCACCGCCAGGAACATCATGACTGCGGTGACGACCGGCGCGACGAGTTTGCCCCAGAAGGCCTGCTCGTAACGCACGGCGCTTTGTCCGTTGTCGCGCAAATAGCCGATGTACCTGTAAAGATCCCATACCGAGAGCTTGTCGGGTTTAATGGCCACCAGGGCGATGATCTCGGGGCTCAACAACGACTCCCACGCCGCGCTCTCGATCCTGCGCGTGGTAACACCGTTATCGCCGACGTAGGTTTGCATGATGCCTTCCATGCGCCACGCGTTGTTTTCATAGTGAGCCCGTTCAGCGTGGGTCGTCACCCGCAGGTTGTAGTGCTTGTCGAATTCATGGATGGAGATGTCGCCCAGGCGGTCACCGGGAAGAATGGTGCGGATATTGATAAAGCTCTGACCGTCACGGGTCCAGAATCCGTAGTTGGTCTTGAGGGTGATGCGGTCGCTCAAGGCGATCGAACGCTGGCTTTGTGCATACTGCTCGCTCAGCGGGGCGAGCAGTTCGCCGACGGCCATTGCAGCGAGTATCATCACGGCCCCCAACTTCATGACCGATAAGGTGATCTGCGCCAACGACACACCGGCGCTGCGGATGACAACCAGTTCATTGTTGCTCGCGAGCCATCCCAGGCCCAGTAACGTACCCAGCAAGGCCGCCACTGGAAAAAGTTCGTAAAAGTGGCGGGCCTGAATCAGTAAGGCATACTGTAAGGCCTGCGCCAGTCCGTAATTCCCCTTACCCACATCACCCAGTTGCTCAACGAAGTCTATAAAGAAAAACAAGGCGAGCAAAATCAGGGCAACCAGCAACGTAGTGGTGACTACGGTGTTGCCGAGGTAGCGATCCAGGATGCGCATCGTCATGTCCTAACCCTTAGCGCCAGTCTGGCAATGGATAAAGGCATTCTCACACCCATTTGCCGGGCGAGCAATACTGCCACCACCGCCAGTACTGCGATATGCACCCACCACATACCGAACAGGGGAAGCGCCACGGACTGTTCGACCCAAGAGCGGGACACTGTCATCAGGTTCATGTAGATCACATAGACCAATATCGCCGTGAACAACTTTGCATAACGACCCTGGCGGGGTGTTGTGCGCGCCAACAGCACGCCCAGCACCGCGAGCAACAGCATCGAGATCGGCAGGGAAAATCGCCACTGGAGTTCCGCCTTGGCGCCGGCATCCAGATTGCGTAGCAAGGGGTCTACACCCGTTAACTCGCGGAGCGAGCTTTGCACGGGGATGTCCTTTTGCTCGATACGCACGGTGTATTTGGTGTATTTGATGATCTTGAAATCACTGCCGCCCGGTGTCCACTCATAGCGGTTGCCGTCTTCCAGAACTACATAAAGATCGCCGGTTTCCTTGTCAGTGTATTGATAGCCGTGTTGTGAGGAGAGGATGCTCACTTTGTCAACCTGCCTGCTCTGGATGAAGATGTTGTGCATCTGTTCGAGATCGGGCGAGAGGCGCTCGACATAGAGAATGTGATCCCCCTGACGCGACTCCTTAAAACGCCCCGGCGTGATAATCCTGATCTCGGAGGCGGCCTCGGCGCGCTTCCTGACCTGATTAGTCTGAGCGTTCGCCCAGGGTTCTATATAGAAGGTCAAGGCGGCGACCAGCAGGGCCATGACTACTCCCGCCGCACCTATGGTTTGCACGATGCGCAGAGGGCTTATTCCGGACGCGGTAAGCACGATCATTTCGCTGTCTTTGTACAAGCGGCCCAAAGCCAGCACCACGGAGAGAAAGAACGCCAGCGGCAACAACAGGGAAAGCACGCTGATGGAACGGAATGCCAACAAGGCCCACAGCACATCGGAAGGAAGTCTGCCTGCCGCCGCTTCGGCCAGGTATTGCACAAACCGGTTGCTTAAAAAAATGAGCAACAAGACGGGCATGACGGCCAGGAGGGTGAGCGTCACTTCTTTAATAAGATAGCGGTCTATGATAGGCATTGCCAGCGGCTACAAATGAGGCTTTTTGAGGTAAACTAGTCTGTATTACGGCAAAGTCAACTCAGTTTCGCAGACCGCATTTCACACCGCAAGCTTTTTAACCAGGAGAACACATGGAATTCAGCATCAAGATCGGCCCCGCCGAAAAGCAACGCAGCGCCTGCCTGGTGGTGGGGGTCTTCGAAGCGCGCCTCCTCACGCCCTCCGCCAAGGCCCTGGATAAAGTGAGCGGCGGTTTCCTTACCCAGGTACTGAAGCGCGGCGATCTGGAAGGGAAGATCGGACAGACCCTGGTGCTGCATCATGTCCCGGGCACGCTCTGCGAGCGCATCCTGTTGGTGGGCTGCGGCAAGGAGCGCGAGCTTGACGAGGCGCACTATCGCAAACTGCTCGGTAAAGCGGCCAGCGCGCTCAAGGCCACCGGCGCGGCGGAAACCATCGTCTATCTCGCCGAATTGGACATCAAGGCACGCGACTTCCGCTGGAAGATCCGCCAGGCTGTGGAAGTTGCCGATCATGCCCTCTATGAGTTTGATCGTCTCAAGAGCAAGAAAGAGAATACTCCCACTCATCTAAAGAAAATAATCTGGGGCCTAACCCAAGCCAACGTGCACGCGCAGGCCGAGCAAGGTTTGCGAGAAGGTTTAACCATCGCAGCAAGCGTAAAACTGGCGCGGGACTTAGGCAACCTGCCTGCTAACATCTGTACGCCTTCGTATCTCGCGGAACAGGCGAAATCGCTGGGCAAGCGCCACAAAAAGCTCAAGGTCACGGTGCTTGAAAAAGCGGACATGGAGCGGCTTGGCATGGGCGCACTGCTCGCCGTGGCGCGCGGCTCACGCGAGCCCGCCAAGCTGATTACCCTGGAATACCATGGCGCCGGCAAAGCTCACAGGCCCGTGGCGCTGGTCGGCAAAGGCGTCACCTTCGACACGGGTGGCATCTCCATCAAGCCGGCCGATAAGATGGATGAGATGAAATATGACATGTCGGGCGCAGGCAGCGTACTCGCCGCTCTGTCCGCTTGCGCCGAACTACAGTTGCCGATCAACGTGGTCGGCATTATTCCGGCCACCGAAAATATGCCGAGCGGCAACGCCATCAAACCCGGCGACATCGTGACCAGCCTCTCGGGCCAGACCATCGAGATTCTCAACACAGATGCCGAAGGCCGCCTGATTCTGTGCGACGCACTCACCTACAGCGAACGCTACAAGCCGGAGGTGGTCATTGACATTGCCACGCTCACCGGCGCGTGCGTAATCGCCCTGGGCCGGCACGCCAGCGGCTTGTTGAGCAACCACCGGCCGCTCGCCGACGCTCTGCAAAAAGCGAGTGACGACAGCGGCGACCGCGTATGGGAATTACCCCTCTGGGACGACTACCAGGATCAGCTCAAGAGCAATTTTGCCGACATGTCCAACGTCGGCGGCCGCGAGGCGGGCACCATCACCGCCGCCTGTTTCTTGTGGCGCTTCACCAAAAAATTCCATTGGGCGCATTTGGATATCGCCGGCACTGCCTGGACGGGCGGCGACCGTAAAGGCTCCACGGGCCGGCCGGTGCCGCTGTTGATGCAGTATTTGCTCAACCGTATTCCAAAAAAGGCAAAGGCCGCCGCGTGACACTGGTCTCTTTCTACATCCTCGAACAGGCCGCAGCCGAAAATCATCTGTTATTCACCTGCCGGCTCGCGGAAAAGATTTACACCCAGGGGCAGCGCCTTTACATCCACAGCAAATCCGAGCAGCAGGCCGCGCAACTCGATGATCTGTTGTGGAGCTTCAGGCAAGGCAGCTTTATCCCTCACGGTCTTTACAAAACGCCGTTACAAGAGGATCTGCCGATACACATCGGCTGCTACGCGGAGCCTGAAGCAGGACTTGATGTGCTTATCAACCTTTGCCAGGAAGTCCCGGTATTTTTCAGCCGTTTCCCCCGGGTCGCAGAGATCGTTGAGCCGGGTGAACAGGGCAAGCAGGCTGGGCGCGAACGCTTTCGATTTTATCGGGACCGCGGTTACACCCTCGAGTCCCACACAATCTCAGCTTGATTATATATATTTCTCAGCGTCCTCCGTGGTGACCACAGAGGATGCTGAGGGAAAATTTACTAAATGGATAAAATCTACAATCCCCAGTCTATAGAAAAACAATGGTACGAGACGTGGGAAAAGAATCAGTATTTCTCACCTCGCGGAGCAGGAACGCCCTACTGCATCATGATCCCGCCGCCCAACGTCACCGGCAGTCTGCACATGGGCCACGCCTTTCAGGACACGCTGATGGACGCGCTCGTCCGTTTCCACCGCATGAAGGGCGGCAACACCCTGTGGCAGGTGGGCACCGACCACGCCGGTATCGCGACCCAAATGGTGGTGGAACGCCAGCTCGCCGCACAGGGCAAGACGCGGCACGATCTCGGGCGCGAGGCGTTCGTCAGCGAAATCTGGAAGTGGAGGCAGGAATCGGGGGGCCACATCACCCGCCAGTTGCGGCGCATGGGCGCCTCGGTGGATTGGTCGCGCGAACGCTTCACGCTGGATGAAGGCTTGTCGCACTCCGTCACCGAAGTGTTTGTACGGTTGCACGAAGAGGGTCTGATTTACCGTGGCAAGCGTCTGGTCAACTGGGATCCGGTGCTGCACACCGCGGTGTCTGATCTCGAAGTGGTCTCTCAGGAAGAAGATGGATTTCTTTGGCACATCCGCTATCCGCTGGCTGACGGCAGCGGTGAGTTGGTCGTGGCGACGACGCGCCCGGAAACCATGCTGGGTGACGCGGCGGTCGCCGTGCATCCCGCTGATGAACGTTACAAAAAACTGATCGGCAAAAAAGTGAAGCTGCCGCTCACCGGACGCGAGATCCCTATCATCGCCGATGATTACGTAGATCCTACGTTTGGTTCCGGGTGCGTGAAGATCACGCCTGCGCATGACTTTAACGACTACGAGGTAGGGGCGCGCCATGACCTGCCGTTAATTAATATTTTCACCCGCGATGCGCGTATCCTGTTGCCGGATTCAAAATATAACTTCCTGGATCGCTACGAGGCGCGCAAACAAATTATTACCGATCTGGAGCAGCAGAATCTTATTGCTGAGATAAAACCGCACAAGCTCACGGTGCCGCGCGGCGACCGCAGCCATGCTGTGATTGAACCGTATCTCACAGACCAGTGGTACGTAAAGGTTGCGCCGTTGGCCGAGCCGGCCATCAAGGCTGTCGAAGACGGGCGTATCCGTTTCGTGCCGGAGAACTGGAGTAAGACTTATTTCGAATGGATGCGCAACATTCAAGACTGGTGTATCTCGCGCCAAATCTGGTGGGGACATCGCATTCCCGCATGGTATGACGACGCGGGCAACATTTACGTGGGCCGCAGTGAAGCCGAGGTGCGACAGAAATACGCCTCGCGCCTCACGCCTCACTCCTCACTCAGGCAGGACGAGGATGTACTCGATACCTGGTTCTCTTCCGCGCTGTGGCCGTTTTCAACTTTGGGATAGCCGCAGCAAACATCTGAGCTAAAAGCGTTTTACCCCACCAACGTGCTGGTGACCGGTTTTGACATCATTTTCTTCTGGGTCGCGCGCATGATTATGATGGGTCTCAAGTTTACCGGCGAGGTTCCGTTCCGCGAGGTGTACATCACCGGCTTGGTGCGCGATGCCGAAGGGCAGAAGATGTCGAAATCCAAGGGTAATGTGCTCGACCCCATAGATCTCATTGACGGTATCGGGTTAGAGGAATTGGTCGCCAAACGCACCACCGGTTTGATGCAGCCCGAGATGGCGCGGAAAATCGAGAAGGCCACACGCAAACATTTTCCGGAGGGCATACCCGCTTATGG